>JBLHHE010000291.1:0-3962 GCA_047616465.1 Alphaproteobacteria bacterium | reverse complement strand
TTTGTCGGTGCACTCGCAGGCTCATCTGAATAAAGTGGCGCGTCAACTCAACGAGCGACCGCGCAAAACGCTGGGGTTTGAAACCCCGGCGGAAAGATTTAACGCATGTGTTGCATCGATCGTTTGAGGTCACCGGGGTAAAGCAGTCGTAAAACGGCAAAAAGCAGACATCGCAGCACTGCCTGTAATTACACCCGATCCGAGTCTTGGCCGGGATCAAGTAGGCGGCGGCATAGTCCATACCCCAACCCACGACCTAACCGCCGTTATTGAGTCATAGACGAGCGTTGAGCGCCTGACAGGTAGCATTGCGTACCGTCTGGCGGGGCGCGGAGCGGCGGTGTTTAACTGCCACTTTTAGACGTA
This sequence comes from Alphaproteobacteria bacterium, assembly GCA_047616465.1. Classification (GTDB taxonomy): domain Bacteria; phylum Pseudomonadota; class Alphaproteobacteria; order UBA6615; family UBA6615; genus JABDJY01. Next base: position 3,596 of record JBLHHE010000291.1, on the reverse strand, counting down.
TAATCAGATCTATATGTGGGACTAAGTGTGGTACTGCGCCACAAGTAGTCCATATTTATTCATTAAAAACAAACAATTAGTCTATATCCTCGGCAGAGGGTTACTCCGCCGCTTTGGGCAGCTCTGCCGCTTCTATCGCCGCCAGCACCTTCGGCGGCGACATCGGCAGGCTGTTGAGGCGAATGCCCAGCGCGTTGTAGACGGCGTTGCTAATCGCCGCGAGCGCCGGCACCAGCGGCACTTCGCCGACGCCGCGCACGCCTTGCGGATGCTTCGGGTTCGGCACCTCGATCATGACCGCGTCGAGCATCGGCAGATCCGAGCAGACGGGCATGCGATAATCGAGGAAGCCTGGATTATCGACGTGGCCGTCCTTGTTGTAGATGTATTCTTCGTTCAGCGCCCAGCCGATGCCTTGCGCAACGCCGCCCTGCATCTGGCCTTCCACATAGGCGGGGTGGACCGCCCGGCCGACATCCTGGAACGATGTGTAGCGCAGCACCTTGACGATACCGAGTTCGACATCGACCTCGACATCGCAGATATGCGTGGCGAAGCCGCCTTCGGCGCCCTTGGTGTTGACCTGCACGCCGGCGCCGATCGGGTCGCCGCCTTTTCCGGCAAGTTCGGCCAAGGTCAGCGGCGAGAACTTACCGGCATTGTCGCCGGCCGGGCGCGCCTCGCCATTTTCCCAAGTGACCGCGTCGGGGTCGATCTCCCAGATATTCGCCGCGCGTTCGCGCAGCGTGGTGATGACTTTTTCCGTCGATTGGGTCACCACTATGGCCGAAGCGAACAGCACGCGGCTGCCGCCGGTCAGGTTGCTGTAGCCGATGGTCGCGGTATCGCCGATCAAAACCGACACCCGCTTATAGTCGATGCCCAGCAACTCGGCCGCTATGTTGGCGATCGCCGCGCGCGAGCCGCCGATATCCGGATGGCCGGTGGTCACGACGACGTTGCCATCCTCGGTAATGTTGACCTGGGCGCTGGATTCGCCGCCGGCGTTGAACCAGAAACCGCTGGCCACGCCGCGTCCCTGATGCTTGCCCAGTGGCGCCTTGTAGTGCGGATGCTCGATCGCCGCCTCGATCGTCTCGACGAAGCCGATGCGGGGAAAGACCGGACCATGGGGCGCCTTGGTGCCCTCTCGCGCGGCGTTCTTCAGGCGCAGCTCCAGCGGATCAATTTTCAGCGCTTCGGCCACTTCGTCCAGCACGCTCTCCACGGCATAGGCGCCGATCGGCGCGCCCGGCGCCCGATAGGCGGCAACCTTGGAGCGGTTAGAGACGACGTCGATGCCCAACGAATGGACGTTGGGGATATTGTAGGGGGCGAAACCGCAGCCGGCGGCGCCGCGGATCGGCGCGCCCGGCAACGCGCCGGCCTGGAGGTGGAAAGTGCCGTCGGCGGCGACGATCTGACCATCCTTGGTCGCGCCGATCTTGACCGTGCTCATGGAGCCCGAGGTTGGGCCCGAAGCGCGCATCACCTCTTCGCGGGACATCACCATCTTCACCGGCCGGCCGGATTTCTTGGCCAGCATTGTCGCCAGCGGCTCGAGATAGACGATAGTCTTACCGCCAAAGCCGCCGCCGATTTCAGCCGGGATGGCGCGGATGTCGCTCTGCGTCAGGCCGGTCAGCAGCGCGGTCATGGCGCGGACCATGAACTGGCCCTGGCTCGAGCTCCAAATCGTCGTCTTGCCGTCGGGGCTGACGCTGACCAGACAGGCATGGGGCTCGATATAGCCCTGATGGACCGGACGGGTCTTGAAGCTGCGTTCGATGACCACGTCGGCCTGGGCGAAACCCGCCTCGACGTCGCCAAGCGTGTGCTCGATCTTGCCGACAATGTTGGACGTCTTGCCCTCGAACTGGATGAAGTCGTGCAACACCGGCGCGTCGGGCTTGATGGCGTCCTCGATCTCGATGACCCAGGGCAGAACCTCGTAGTCCACTTCGATCAATTTGCAGGCTTCCGCCGCGATCGTTTCCGTGGTGGCCGCGACGGCGGCGACCGGGTGGCCGTGGAACAGGGCCTTTTCGCGCGCCATGACGTTGCGGCACATCCAACGCATGTCCTGAATGCCGAGCATGACGGGGGTGTCGAGCGGGAAATCCACGATGTCGCTAGCGGTGACTACGGACTTCACGCCTGGTAATGCTTCCGCCTTCGATGTGTCGATCGACCGGATGCGGGCGTGGGCGTGGGGGCTACGAAGAACCTTGCCCCAGATCATGCCGGGCATGTTTGTGTCGGCCGCAAAGGCCGCGCGCCCTGTAACCTTTTCCGCGCCGTCGGGTCGGACCGTGCTCTGGCCGATCCACTTGTTGCTCATTTCGTTCATTGTGCTGCCTCGCGCATGTCTGCGGCCGTATCCAGTACCGCACGTACAATTTTGTCATAACCGGTGCACCGGCAGAGATTACCGGCGAGCCAATAACGCACCTCGGTTTCAGTCGGGTTGTCGTTGTGCTCGAGCAGCGACTTCGCCGCGACCAGCATGCCCGGCGTGCAGATGCCGCACTGCAGGGCTGCCATTTCGAGGAATTTCTGCTGCAGCGGCTCCAATTTATCGCCTTGGGCCATGCCTTCGATGGTGTCGATTTCGCCACCCTCGGCCTCGGCGGCCAACATCAGGCAGGAACAGACCAGCCGGTCGTCCAAGGTGATGCTGCAAGCGCCGCAATCGCCGGAACCGCAGCCTTCCTTCGAGCCGGTCAGGCCCAGTGGGCCGCGCAGCACATCGAGCATGGTCTCGTACGGCTCGCAGAGAAACTCCGTCGGTTCGCCGTTGATCGTGGTGGAAACGTGTATTTTGGCCATGGTCTCAAGCTCCTTTGGCGCGGTCGGCGGCGATGGCGACGGCGCGCTTCATCAGCACACCGGCAACCTTGGTGCGGTATGCGATGGTGCCGCGCTTATCGTCGATCGGGTTACAAGCGGCGCTGCAGGCCGCCGCCGCCGCATCGAGGGCTGCGTCGTCCAACTTGCTGCCAATCAGTGCCTCGGCGGCGTCTGTGACCAGCAGCACGGTCGGCGCCACGGCGCCCAGTCCCACCCGGGCGGCGGTGCACACACCGCCCTCGAGTGTCAGGCTAACGCCGCAACCGACAACCGCGATATCCATTTCGGTGCGCGGGATCATGCGAAGATAGGCGTCGCTCGATCCCGGTGGCCGCGGCGGCAAGGTGAAGCTGACGAGAATTTCTCCTAGCGCGAGATTGGTGCGGCCCGGCCCCGCAAGTACATCTTCCACCGCCATCTGTCGGCTTCCGTCCGGCCCCTGCACCGTGACGATGGCGCCGGCGGCGATCATGGCGGGCACACTGTCGGCAGCCGGAGAACCATTGCACAAATTGCCCCCCGCCGAGGCGCGGCCCTGTACCTGGGTCGAGCCGATCAGGTTTATCGCTTCCAACACGCCGGGCCAGACTGTCCCAAAGCGTGGATGCTCTTCCAGCACGGCGCCTGAGACAGCAGCGCCGACGACGAAACCCCCATCGGCGGTTTCTTCGATGCTGTTCATTTCGGCGATTTTCTTGACGTCGACAATCAGACCGGGGCTCACCATGCCGGAGCGCATTTGCACC
>JBLHHE010000290.1:0-3967 GCA_047616465.1 Alphaproteobacteria bacterium | reverse complement strand
CGAGGCGAATTACCTCGGGTGAACTGTTGAAATAACGGAACGGATTACGCATCCAGGGAGGCTACGGATTATCCCTCCTCGTCTCAAGGCGATTTAGTCTGACACTGCCCGCGCCGTCCTTGGGACCTCCCTGACCCAGTATCGGGCGCAGCTCAATGCCGATAATGGCCGAACACTGTTTACAACGCGGGTTTGCCTAAATTATAGCTGCCGATGTAGTCAGATAAGGATGAAATCTCCTAATGGCGTGTTATCGTAGATTGGTCGGCGGCGGATATTGCTTGGCGCACATACCCAATCAATCTGGCAGAGTATTTAACATTGTTCATCGGCGTAGCGCTGGCGTCTTTTTTTGGATATCACTTGCTGTCTTCCCAGCGAATTAGAGCATTTTTGGGATCAGAATGAAGACCGATTGCCAGACGGCGCCAGGGCCAGCTATTTCAGTTCCATTAAACCACCGCGATAGAAGCCAGCCCTTGGCTAGTTCCCGCCATCAGCTGCAACCGCAAATGCCGTCCGCTGTTGGTCCGACTTCTGACATGTAACGATGTCACGTCAGGAATCGGGGGTATCGTAATGGAAACAGGACTTGCACTATCAAACTTGCCGTTGGCTAGACTACTGGCAACTTCGGTGCTGGTCTTTGTATGAGAACAAGTGCTTGGATCGGCGCCAGACAATTCAGTAAGCCGCTATTAACTCAAAGCTAAATGGGTAGGTAACACCATATTGCCCCACATCGACATCGATCCTGCGCAAGTTGAGCGTTGGCTTTCCGAGTTTGCGACCTTCGGCGCACATGGCAAAACTGGCGTGTGGCGTACCGCCTATACACCGGAATGGGTCGCCGCGGCCGACCAATATGCCCGATGGTGTACGGAATCCGGGCTCACGATGCGACGCGATGCGGTTGGCAACGTCTGGGGCCGGTTAGAAGGCAGTGACGGCGGCAAGGTCATTGCCACCGGATCCCATATCGATACCGTGACCCCCGGTGGCCGCTATGACGGCGCGCTCGGGGCGGTCGGCGGGCTGATCGCCGTCGCGGCGTTGGGCCGCCAATTCGGCCCGCCACGCCGTCCTCTCGAGGCGGTCGCCCTATGCGAAGAGGAATCGAGCCGATTTCCGGCTAATTTTTGGGGCTCGCGGGCCATCGTCGGCGCAATCGGTCCGGATGATCCAGAGGCAATCGTCAGCCACGACGGCACCGCAATCGCCACGGCGATGCGCGACATCGGCCTTGATCCGGCGCGTTGCGGCGAAGCGGCGCGAGACGATATTGGCGCCTTCGTCGAATTGCATATCGAGCAAGGACCGGTCCTCGAACATGCTGACTTTGGTGTCGGCATTGTCACCGGCATCACCGCCATACGCGGCATCCTTGTCGAGCTGACCGGCGTGCAGAACCATGCCGGCGCGTTTCCGATGGATCTGCGGGCCGACCCGATGGCGGGCTTCGCTGAAATCGCGTCGGGCATCATTGATATGGCGCACCAGATCGGCCGGCCGGCCGTTACCACTGTCGGCCGCGTCATGGTCGAACCGAACGTGCCGACGGTCATTCCGGGGTGCGTACGCTTCAACATCGACACCCGCCATGCCGACCCGGAGGCGTGCCGGGCGCTGTGTGAAACCCAGGACGCGCTGATGCGCGAGGTCGCCACGCGCCGGGGTCTCGGCATCTCGTGGCACGTCACTTCCGAGCACTCCGCGTGTCTGAGCGACGCCGGCATCCTGCAGACCTTACGCGATGGCGCCGCCGCACAAGGCGTGCCTGTTTTGGAATTGGCGAGCGGAGCGGCGCACGATACGCAACAGATAGCCAAGATCGCTCCAGTTGCCATGGTCTTCGTGCGTAGCCGCGAGGGGCGCAGCCATACGACCGAAGAGTTTTCGACCCTTGAAGACATGGTAGCCGGCATCGAAGTGCTCGCCGCCGGTTTACATCGTCTCGCGTATTAAGAGGAAAGAGCCAATTCCGCCGGCCGAAGTCTATGCAGCCGCTGTAAGTGACAACCGGATCGGCGAAGTTAATTAATCCCCGTATCGAGCCCAGAATTTGGAACTGCGGATCTACGACAGACAACTTCCCTGAAACGGGGCTGAGATTCCCTGTTTCCTCGAAAAAATTCCCTGTTCGGGCGAAATATTTCCCTGTTATGGCGCGTAGGGAATTCTCCAAAAAATTCGCGCATTTCCAGTGGCTTACCTATGGTCCGAGACCCTAAAAAGCCCTGATTTTATAAAAATTCCCTATTTTTCCCTGTTTAACAGGGAAATCAGGCAGAGACGGGTTCGCTCAAGACTGCCTGCACCGCCAAACTTATTTGCCAAGCCGTTGGGTGTTGGCAGACGGAGCGTGCGCGATAATGAGAAGCTGTTTCTGGGCCATGATGCTGTAGGGGGGGCCTCGCACTGGGACTGGGTGTTATAAAGCTAGCTCAAACCAACCGGCTTTTACGCTAGCCTCCGTGATAAGTCATGGGGGTACATTGGCTAAACAAGGCACTTGGCGCCCGTGACGAAAACAGCTCCGTCCATTCCTCATCGTCCATCGGAGAATATTTCTGCTATCGCTTGGATGGTCGCCGCGACGTTCATCGCCGTCGGGACCCATGCGATAGTTCGCCAAGTCGGCTCGACCAGCATGCATCCGCTGCAGGTAGCGTTTTTCTACAATCTATTCACGATACCTATTATTATTCCTTTGATTTTGCGCAATGGCATCGGCGTCTTGCGCGCGCGGCGTTATGGGCTTTTGGTTGCACGCGCAATCTTGCACCTGTCGTCGATGTTACTGTTGTTTATCGGTCTGACGCTGACACCGCTGGCCACTGCCACCGCATTAAATTTTCTGGCGCCACTATTCGCGGTCGTTCTGGCAGCCTTGTTCCTTGGAGAAAACTTCAACTTGCGGCGTTGGATTGCCCTGGCGGCTGGTTGCGCCGGCATGCTGATTATCATCCGGCCCGACCCGGGGTCGTTCGACATTGGCGCGTTGGTAATGGTCGTCTCTTCCCTGCTCTGGGGCGCCACACTACCGATCATTAAGTTACTCAGCCGGACCGAATCGAGCGCTACGATCACTGCCTGGATGGCGTTGATGATAACGCCGCTAGCGCTGATTCCGGCGATTCCAGTGTGGACGACGCCCGACGCGGTGGATCTAGCCTGGCTCGCCGCCGCCGGCATATTGGGCGCGTTCGCCCAGTGGGCGCTAACACAGGCGTTAAAGACCGGCGCTACCAACGTCGTTATGCCGATTGATTTCCTGCGCCTGGTGTGGGGAGTGCTGCTTGGCTTGGCCGTGTTCCAGGAAGTTCCCGATATCTACGCCGTGATCGGTGGCGCGATCATTTTCATCTCGTCAACCTGGCTAACCTGGCGCGAGCGGCGTGCCGGACCAACGGTAGCACCCAGGAAAGCCTGAGGGGCATGTGTATCCCTGCTGCTGGCACTACCGCTGACCAGTCCAGATAAGATTCCTGCGTGCAACAAATTTGCAGCAAATCGCTCAGAAACAGCGGAAGTCTGCGACTTTCATGGTGACTCTTAATCACTAGGTCGTAGGTTCGAGCCCTACACGGCCCACCAATACTTTCAATGACTTAGCCAACATCGGCCAGGTCCTTGTTACGTTTTTGGTACCACATTGGTACCAGTGGAACAAAGTCAAACAGCTTATTGAGCCACCTAAGAGCGGCGCAGAAGGGCTTTTATAGACCGGGCCGGTGAATCTGAGCCGAACGATCTCACTCCACCCCATATACCCGCTACGGCAATCGGTAAATAAACGGCTAATTCGGAGACAAGCCGGTTCAATGTCCGCTTTTGCGGGTTTTACGACCGCTTTACCCCGGTGATCTCAACTGGTCGACGCAACACTTTATCTTGGAAGCAAAGATGGAGTGCACAGATATGGGCCAAATACGTCGTCCAGGTTTAACGTCGGCACAGAAGACAG
>JBLHHE010000289.1:0-3971 GCA_047616465.1 Alphaproteobacteria bacterium | reverse complement strand
GAACTGCGCACAGCGTGGCAGGTGGGTGAGGCCGTCGGCATCTTATTTGGACCGGAGCGTTCCGGGATGGTCAACGAACATATTGCCCTGGCCGATACGGTGATTTCGGTGCCGTTGAACCCGGCTTATTCGTCGCTCAATCTGGCTCAGGCGGTGTTGATTATGAGCTATGAATGGTTCACGGCGGAAGCAGACACCCCAGACGAACAGTTGATCGAGCCCGACACAAGGCCCGCCACGAAGTCCGAATTGGTGGCGTTTTTCTCCCGTTTCGAGGCCGCCCTCGATACCGGCGGGTTTTTCCGCGCGCCCGAAATGCGCCCCGCCATGGTGCGAAATTTGCGCCTGATGCTGCAACGGGCCAACCTCACCGAACAGGAAGTGCGCACCCTGCACGGCGTCGTCTCGTGCCTGACGGAGAGTTGGCGGCACACCCCGAACCAGCGCCGCTATCGCCAGTCGGACGACAGCTAGGGTGCGCTCACCCACCGAGAGGGAACGGATGAATAGCGAACACACGCTGCGTCGCGTCGTCACCGGTCACGATGCGCAGGGAAAGTCGATCATCGCCCTGGATGACACGCCGGCGACGGCGGCGCCGGGCGGTACGGAAGATACGCGCGTTTTGACGGAAGTTTGGGCGACCACCTCGCCGACCGGCGCCAGCGCGTTTCGCGTGGTGGACATGCCGGCGGGCAGCCGCCGTGAGATGCACCGCACCGATAGTGTGGATTACGGGATCGTACTGGCCGGCGAAATTTATCTGCTGCTGGAGCGCGAGGAGACGAAGCTGTGCACCGGCGACGTGGTTATTCAGCGCGGCACGTCCCACGCCTGGCATAATCGCTCCGACCGTGTCGCGCGGATGGCCTTCATCAATTTGAGCGGTCCCATCACCGACGAACGGCAATTTCCCTAATTGGGGACTACTCTAGGATAAGCCCATGAAACCAAGCGTCTTCGTCTTCCAACCGATCCCGCAGGTCGCTGTCGACACGCTGCTGCCCGTCGCCGATGTGAAGGTCTATCCCCATCTCGATCGTATGATCAGCATGGATGAGATGATTGCCGCGGCGAAGCGCCACGACTATTTGCTGGCGCTGCATGAAAACTTCATTCCGGCGGAAGTCCTCAGGGCCAATCCCGACCTCAAAGGGGTCGGCATCCTCGGCGGCAAAACCGGCATGGTCGACTACGATGTGGCGCTCGAGCTTAAAGTGCCGGTTGTCAGCGCCGGGCGGGAGGCGGCTCCCCACGGCGGTCCCAACAAGAATACGGCCGACCTGACGGTCGCCTTGGTCCTCAATCTGGCGTATCGCGTTATCGAGGCCGACCGCTATACCCACGCCGGCAAGTTCAAGCAGAACCAGACCATGGCGCTGATGGGCGTGGGCGGCCCTGGCAAGACGGTCGGCCTGATCGGGCTGGGGAGTATGGGCGCGTTCATGGCCCCGGTGTTTGGCGCGCTGGGCATGAAAATCATCTACAACAAGCGTTCAAGGCTGCCCGCGGACAAAGAGCAGGCGCTCGGCGTTGAGTGGGTCGGCGAGATGGACGATGTTTTCCGGCAGGCGGACTTTGTGGTCGTTGCCTGCCCGCTCACCCCCGAGACCATCGATCTGATTGGCGCCCGCCATTTTGCGCTGATGAAGCCCACGGCCTTCTTCATCAACACCGCGCGCGGCCGCATCGTGGTCGAGGCTGACCTCGTCGAGGCGCTGAAGCAGGGCCAGATCGCCGGCGCGGGAATTGAGACGTTCGCGACCGAGCCGCCGGAACGCTGGGAAGTGGAGGTGCCCGAAGCGCTTTGCAAAATGGAGAATGTCATCCTCACGCCCCATAACGGCGGCGCCACCTGGGACACCCGCGGCGCCATGCTGAACACCGTCGCCCAGGGTATCGTCGCGCTCATCGAAGGCCAGCGGCCGGCGACCCTCATGAACCCCGAAGTCTTTGGCGACGCGACGCTCTATCCCGATCTCTATGGACGGGGGCCGGCGGTGCCCGTGACCGAAGGCGGCCCGGCGATCTACGCCTATTGAAGTAAAGCCACGCGAGCCAGCTTCGCGACGGGTCCCCACCTGTCGGGGCGGCGGCATTTTTTTAGAATTAAGTGGCTGCCTTCACCGCCCGGCGCAGGGTCCGGCCGGATTGCGGTTTATGGCTCCCGGATCCAGGGATGCGCCGACACCGGCAATGTCTCCGCCTACACAATCGGCAAGCACTCCGTTCACGACAGCACGATCCCACGCTGGCCTCTGGCCTCCTCGGTCTTGATCAGTTCGCGCTCGCGCTGTGCGCCCGTCGCGTCGGTCAGGAAGCTAAACACACCGAAGCGCCGGCCCGCCGTAACCGGCATTGCCTCGTGAAGCAGCGAGCACGAAAAGATCACCGCGCCGCCCACCGGCGGCCGGTAAAGCTGGCGGCCGTACTCCGCAAAGCGCAAATCGCCACCTTCGTAGGCGCCGGTATTGAGGTTAATCGTCATAGCGAAGAGGCGGTGCGCCGTGAACGGCGTGGTATTGTCGCGATGGCGGGCAAAATAGCCCGCGTTGCCAGCATCGTAACAACCAATGCGGGGCACTTCGAACGAAACCATCTTGGTCTGGAAGGCGCGTCGAACTTCCGGGTACACCCGCTTCCGCATGCGCTCGGCAAACGCTTCGTAGGTGGCACGATCGTCGACGTAGACATCGCTCCGGCGCTTAATCGTGGAATCGGCGTGTTGATCTCCGGCGGTTGCGACATTGTTGTCGATCTTCTGCCCGGAATCCCACATCTTGATTAAAGCCAGACAGAACTCAGGTTCCAACAAATCCTCGAGGAGAAGTACGGGCGCATGTCCGTCGGCCACGATTGGCGTGCTGGAATGGAACAGTGCGGTACAGGTGGCGAGCGCGGCATCGGAGTCGGGCAACATCGCTGCGACGCGCGCCCCGGCATCGAGAACGATGAACGTGTCGGCACGACTTGCGCCAAAGGCTTTGGCAACACGTCCGTCAGGGTCAACGAGCAGCGGCAATCCGGCTGCCTCAACCGCGTCAAGCATGCTTGACGACGTGTCACCCACGGCAACGGTGAACAGCTTTGTCTCGACCGATTCGAACACATCGAGCTGCGCCGCAAGCCGCTCCGCCGCCAGGCGATCGAGCGAGCCGTGAACGAACCACAGCACTAGTGCGTGCCCGGCAATCGACGGGTGCGCGAGGCTGATCAACTCACCGCTCACGTCGGGTAACACAATGCTACGAGCAAGATCGCCCTTGCGAAACCGCAGACCGCTCATCCCCATCGCTCCCCTATGGTCTCACCCGAACACGGGCGCACTGCGGCGCTGATGGATGAAGATCTAGCCGCAGGTATATGAGGCTGTTTAGCACATTGTTTTGCCAAAATGATCAGATTAAAGACGCCTGCTTTGGGTCAATTCCAGCCGAAGTCACCCATCGTCAATTACGGCGGCTTTCGGGGGCAAGGCGGCCGTCGAACCTACAACGTATGCGCGACAAAAATTCTTCAATAAGGGCTAAAATCACCAGGGATTCGGCTGGTGTTTTGAGACGTATCGGTAACCATCGTGGTTGCGAGATCCCTTCACGTAAAAATATCCCTTACCGCCGCTACCACGGTTGCGGCGCGTGTCGTAGGCTGTCTGTGCGGGCCTGACGCCCCGTCTGTGAACGCCACAAAGGAACTCCCGTCATGTTGAAGAAAGTCCCCCTCGGCCGCTCCGGCCTGTCCGTCTCCTGCCTCGGCCTCGGCGCCAACCGGCTGCTCGACCCCACCGAGGCGGCATGGGTGGCGACGGTCAACGAAGCCCTCGACCGCGGCGTCAATTTTATCGACAGCGCGGCGATCTATGGCGAGGGGCTCAGCGAGTCATTTTTTGGCGCCATGCTGGGGGACCGGCGCCGCGAGGTCGTGCTCGCCAGCAAGTGCGGCATCTACCGCAATAGTGAGGGCAAGGTCGT
>JBLHHE010000288.1:0-3979 GCA_047616465.1 Alphaproteobacteria bacterium | reverse complement strand
TGTCTTGACGAAAGCCGAAACGACATCGCCAAGCCGCGTATCCGTTTCTGGGCTCAAGTCGCCGGTATCGCGGATCGCCGCCATGATATCCGCGTGATTACCGCGAATATGGTCCAACAGCTGGGCCTCGAACCGATTGATGTCGGCAATCGGGATTGTATCGAGATGGCCGCGCACGCCGGCATAGATGGCGATCACCTGATCCTCGATCGTCATCGGTGAATATTGCGGTTGTTTCAGCAATTCGGTTAGCCGCGCGCCGCGCGCCAAGAGACGCTGGGTGACCTGGTCGAGGTCGGAGGCGAACTGCGAAAAGGCTTCCATCTCACGGAATTGCGCCAGTTCCAGCTTGATCGAGCCGGCGACCTTTTTCATCGCCTTCGACTGGGCCGCAGACCCGACGCGGCTTACCGACAGGCCCACGTTGATGGCCGGCCGAACGCCCTTGTAGAACAAATCGGTCTCGAGAAAGATCTGGCCGTCGGTGATCGAGATGACATTGGTCGGAATATAGGCCGACACATCGTTGGCCTGGGTCTCGATAACCGGCAACGCGGTCAGCGATCCGCCGCCATTGGCGTCGCTCATCTTGGCCGCGCGCTCGAGCAGGCGGGAATGCACATAGAACACGTCGCCCGGATAGGCTTCGCGTCCCGGCGGACGACGTAGCAGCAACGACATTTGCCGGTAGGCGACCGCCTGTTTCGACAGATCGTCATAAATGATCACAGCGTGCATGCCATTGTCGCGGAAATACTCGCCGATCGCGCAGCCGACATAAGGCGCCAGGAATTGCAGCGGGGCGGGTTCAGAGGCCGTGGCCGCGACGACGACCGTGTATTCCATGGCGCCGGTGTCCTGCAGGGTCTTGACGACCTGGGCCACGGTCGAGCGCTTCTGGCCGATGGCGACATAGATGCAATACAGCTTCTTCGATTCGTCGCCGGAATCGTTGATCGCCTTTTGATTGAGGATGGTGTCGATGGCGACGGCTGTTTTGCCGGTCTGGCGATCGCCAATAATCAGTTCGCGCTGGCCGCGGCCGACGGGCACCAGGGAATCCAGGGCCTTCAGGCCGGTTTGCATGGGCTCGGACACCGACTGGCGCGGGATGATGCCCGGCGCTTTAACTTCGACCAAGCGGCGCTCGGTCGAGTCGACAGGCCCGGCGCCGTCGATCGGATTGCCCAAAGCATCGACGACGCGGCCCAACAGGCCTTTGCCGACCGGCACGTCGACAATGTCGCCGGTCCGCTTGACGGTGTCGCCTTCTTTGATGTCGCGGTCGTCGCCAAAAATAACGATACCGACATTGTCGGTTTCCAGGTTCAGGGTCATGCCCTTAATGCCGCCGGGAAATTCAACCATTTCGCCGGCCTGGACATTGTCGAGCCCGTAAACGCGCGCAACACCGTCACCGACCGACAACACTTGGCCGATCTCGGAGACGTCGGATCCTGCATCGAAATTGGCGATCTGATCTTTTAGGATCGCCGAAATTTCCGCCGCACGAATTTCCATTTACTGAGCCCCTTTCATGGCCAACTGCAGGCGCTGCAGTTTTGATTTAAGCGACGCGTCGATCATGCGCGAGCCGACCCGGACTACCAGGCCGCCAATAAGCGAAGGATCGAGTTTGGCGTCGACGGTCACCTTGCCGCCCAGCGCGCCGCGCAAAGCGTTGGTGACCGATTCTAATTGTAATTGTTTAAGCGGTTGGGCCGACGTGACCTCGGCCGTGACTTCACCCCGGCGATGGGCCAATTCGGTGAGAAATGCTTCGATTGTGGCGGGTAAGACAAACAGGCGGTTGTTGCGGGCGATGACCGCGATAAACCGCCGGGTCAGATCGCTGGCGCCGGCCTGTTCCAAAATACTGCCCATTGCCGCCGCTTTGTCGCCGGCGTCGATCAGCGGAGAGCGAATAAGCATTTGCAGGTCGGCGCTGTCGCGCAGCATTGCCTGCAAGCTTTTCAGATCGTCTGCGGTGCCGTCGAGAACCCGCGCCTCGTCCGCCAACTCATAAACGGCTGAGGCGTAGCGTTCGGCGACGACGCTGATTACGTTTGCTTCTGTCGCCACTTTTGGCGGCCCCCCGGTGAAATTCGGTAATGCCTCTAAGAAAATCCCTAACCCTTTGATTTCTATATGAAATAAAGGGCGCCTCAACAACTAAACCGAAGCCGCCAGAGAGGCAGGCGCTTGGTAGCACACGCTATTCGCGGTGGCAAGTTTGTGGCCTGCAATAAAGGGCGGAAGTCTGCGCCTTTGATCCAATTGCCGGTGGCGACATTTCGCCGCGCCGAAACCGGTGGCTAATGGCGCTTGTTAAAACACCGGCCAAAATCTTGACGGTTTAAAATTTTCTGTGAAAGCGCTTTGTCGCGTCTGCGTTGTACGTTCGACGACCACTTGGCTCCCGAAAGCTGTCGTGAATCGCGATAGGTGATTTCGGCGGGTTTTGACCCTAAGCGGACATCCACGATTACAGGCATGTGTGGCATACGTGTGAATTTCGGATTGCTTGAATTACAGTTCTGATCGACATTGCCCACTAGCCCGGTACAAACATACCCGCAGCTAAACCTTCATCGAGGACGAAATTAGCGCCATAAATCGACCTACCGGTTTTCGGCGACGCCAAGAACAGCGCCATATCGGCCATCTCCTCTGCAGTCGAATAGGTGCGACCAGATGGTGTCACATTTTCCATGAAGTCGAGGATCGGTTTGTACTCGGGATCGTTGCGCACATACTCGTTCATCGGCGTTTCGGTGTTGCCCGGCGAAATCGCATTGACGTGGATGCCATCGCGCGATAGTTCGGTCGCGAGCACTCTGGTCAGCATAACAACACCGGCCTTGGTGGCGCAGTAGACACCATAGAGCGGCAGCGCACATACGCTGGCCGCCGAGGCGACGTTTATGATGTTGCCGCGTTGGCGCTCTTTCATGTGCGGCGTCACAGCGTTGATCAAGTACATCGTGCCTTTTAGGTTGACGTCGATCATGGTGTCGAGGTCCTCGAGTTTGGTGTCGCCCGCCGGCGTCGGCACGAAGATGCCAGCCGAGTTGACCAGAACGTCGATCTGCCCGTGGTTGTCGAGCACGCGCTCAACCAGCGCCGCGACCTCGGCCGATTGGGTGACGTTGCAGGCATAGCCCTGCGACTGGCGCCCGATGTCGTCAGCGATGGCGTTGGCCTTGGCGATATCGGTGCTGGCGACGACGGCGCACGTGGCTCCTTCGTCGGCGAATTTACGCGCAATAGCCTCGCCGATACCCGACGAGCCACCTGCGATCAGCGCGATTTGGTTCTCGAGTTGCATGATTATAGCCCCTTCCAGCTGCCATTCCCGATGGGATGAAAGCCTAGACGGCAACGTGTAAAGTAGCTTAAAGATTTTGTTAATTTGCGCTCAAGAATATCTTAATTTTGCTTGTGAACTGACTATTTGGTCGAAGTCTGGAGAACTCGTGATTTACCAATTCGGTGATTGTTCACTGGATTACCAGCGGCAGGAGCTGGTACGCGCTGGCGTACCGGTGGCCGTCGAACCGCAGGTTTTTCGCCTCATCGTCCACCTGATCGAAAATCGCGACCGGGTCGTCTCCAAGGATGAGTTGTTCGAGGCGATCTGGGACGGCCGCATCGTCTCGGACGGTACGCTGAACACGCGTATGACCGCGGCGCGTGCCGCGCTTGGCGACGATGGTAGTGCGCAGGGCGTAATCAAAACCTTTTCGCGCCGGGGCTTCCGCTTCGTCGCCGACGTCGCGGAAACTGGCATCAAAGCTGCCGCGTCCTCACCCACACTAGTGCCGCCGACCGACAAGCCGTCCATCGCCGTGTTGCCCTTCAACAATCTGTCGGGCGATATGGGGCAGGAGTATTTCGCCGACGGTTTGGCCGAGGACATCATCACCGGACTATCTAAATTTCACTGGTTCTTCGTAATCGCCCGCAATTCCAGTTTCAC
>JBLHHE010000287.1:0-3980 GCA_047616465.1 Alphaproteobacteria bacterium | reverse complement strand
CGGCCCCAAATCTGGAAGGTGCCCGGGATGCCTATTTGGGTCCCAAGGCACTTAATCCGGCGGGTTTCGACCATGGTGGTGAATACCGTGCCGACGTTACTGTTGCTTCACTAAGGAGAACAAGTGAAATGCGAAACTATGACCTATCCCCCCTATTTCGTTCGACCGTCGGTTTCGACCGCATGAACCGGTTGATCGATACCGCGTCCAATACCGAAGTGGCGTCCTACCCGCCCTACAACATCGAAAAACGGGGCGACGACGACTACCGCGTAACCATGGCGGTCGCCGGATTCGGCATCGACGATCTGGAAATAACCCAGAAAGAAAACGCGCTGTTTATCAAGGGTAACGCCAATGCCAGCGGCGACGGCGTCACCTATCTCCATCGCGGCATCGCGGCGCGTACGTTCGAGCGCCGCTTCGCTTTGGCGGACCATGTGAACGTGTCCGACGCCAGCCTGGAAAATGGCATTCTGGTCGTTGACCTGAAACGCGAGGTGCCCGAGGCGCTAAAACCGCGCAAGATCACCATCGGAAGCGCCGGTGCGGGTTCCCAGACAATCGAGCAAAAAGCCGCGTAATCCCGGCTAACTAACCACTTGAAACGGGCCTGCCGGTTTAACCGGCAGGCCTTTTTCATGTGGCGCTGACATTCCGGGGCCGGGTGACTAAACTGGGCCGGCACTTAAGGGAAACAGACCAATGCAGACCAGTACCGATCGAATTTTGACCACCCATGTGGGCAGTATGCCGCGGCCCGAAGATCTCGCCGATCTGTTGTACAAGGTCGAATTCAATGAACCCTACGACGCCAGCGAATTCGAGCGCAGGGCCCGCGAGGCGGTCATCGACATCGTCGCCCAACAACGGACGTGGGGCTTCGACATCATCAATGATGGCGAGATGGCGAAAACCGGTTACGCCACCTACATCCAGCAACGCCTCGACGGCTTCTCCGGCGAAAGTGCGTCGATCCGCTTCGACGACATGACAAACTTCCCCGAATATCGACGCGAGCAGGCCAAGGCGGCAGGGACCCGGCGGCTTAACCGGCCCTGTTGCACCGGCGAGGTGACCGTACGCGACCGCGCGCCTTTGGTGCGCGATATCGAAAATTTGAAATCGGCGACGGCCAATGCCGGCGCCAGCGACGTGTTCATGAATGCCGCATCGCCCGGCGTGATCACGGTCTTCCAGGACAATCAGCACTACCCTTCCGACGAGGCCTATTTGCAGGCGCTGGCCGACGTCATGAAAGAGGAATATGAGGCCATCGTCGAGGCCGGCTTTATCCTGCAAATCGACTGCCCCGATCTGGCGATGGGCCGCCATACAGCGTTCCGTGAGCTCAGCGATGCTGAGTTCCTCACCCACGCCGCGATGCAGATCGAGGCCCTCAATAGCGCGCTGGAGAACATCGCCGCCGACCGGGTGCGTATGCACATTTGCTGGGGAAATTACGAAGGCCCGCACCATCGAGATATCCCGCTGGCGGCAATCCTCGACGAGGTGCTGAAAGCCAAACCGATGGGCCTTTTGATCGAATCGTCGAACCCGCGCCACGCCCATGAGTGGAACGTCTTCACCGAGCGCAAACTACCCGACGACAAAGTATTGATCCCCGGCGTCATCGACAGCGTGAACAATTATATCGAACATCCGGAACTGGTCGCCCAGCGCATCTGTCAGTTTGCCGATGTGGTCGGCCGCGAGCGGGTTATCGCCGGCGCCGATTGCGGTTTCGCTACCTTCGCCGGCATGGGGGCGGTCGACGCCAAAATCGCCATCGAGAAATTTAAGGCGCTGACCGAGGGCGCGGAGATCGCCTCGAAGCGGTTGTGGGGCCGTTAGCCCTCGACCACTAATTTCTCCAGAACGGCGCGGGCGATGTCGGGGATCGGCACCGGCTTCATTTCGCCATGGGCCACATAAACATGCACGAAATGACCGGTCGCGGCCGGCTCTTCGCGTCCCTGGCGAAATATCCCGACCTCATAGGTCACCGACGAATTGCCAAGCCGGCGAACCCGAATGCCAACATCCAGCATATCGGGAAAGGCTATTTCGCCGTGGAACTGACACCCGGTCTCGGCGACCACGCCGACGGCGTCCGATGAGCGATAATCCAAGCCCGCCTCGCGCATCAGGAAACCGTTCACCGCGGTGTCGAAGTAGGAGTAGTAGACGACATTGTTGACGTGGCCGTAGACGTCGTTGTCCATCCACCGGGTCGGGATTTGGATAAATTCCGGGTAATTCTCCCGCCGCTCGCTGCGGCCCTCCCCGCTCATGCCGCGACCCGGTTTAGAAAACCGTCGATGGCGTCGATGGTCTCGTTCGGCCGCTCGACCATGATCATGTGACCGGTCGCCGGTAATATCTCCGTCTCGGCATGCTCGAACGCAGCCGCCAGGGCCTTTGTCATTTTCGGCGGCGTCATACGATCGCCGGCGCCGAGCAGCATGAGTACCGGACAGGCGACCTTATGCGCCGCCTCGACGGCATCCTGGTAGGCGGCGCAGGCAGCAAGATCGTCCCCCAGTACGCCCGGCGCGCCCGAGGCCAGCAATGCCCGGCCACCGCCGAGCATCCACAAACCGGGCGCTTGGTGGCCGCCCAGATGGGAAGGTTTGCCGAACCCCCAATCGGTGATCATATCCAATGCAGAGGGATCGTTACGGGCCGCCGCCGCCAATAGATCTTCGTGGACCGCGACCCGCTCGGCGACACCCACCAGCACCAGCGCCTTGGTGTTTTCCGGCTGCTTCGCTGCCGCGGCCAACGCGATTAACGAACCCATAGAATGGCCCGCCAACGCGGCCTGTGTCGCACCCGCGGCGTCGAGCACCTGCCACAGCCAATCGGCGATGGCATCGATCGAGCCCAGCGGCGGTCCGTCGGATCGGCCATGGCCGGGCAGGTCGAGCGCCAGGACAGAGAACCCATGATGGGCGAAATACCGGGTTTGCAGTCCCCAGAAGGTATGGTCGGTTCCCGCGCCGTGGATCAGCACCAAAACCGGTTGCGCCGGGTCGAACGGTTTTCCGCCGGTGTGCGCGAAAACAGTTGCGCCGCTAACGTTAATATCCATTGGTCCGCGCTCCCTATTTTTGCGATGCGCGAAGCGCTTGGCGAAGGTCGGCGGTCAGATCGATTGGATCTTCCAGGCCAACCGAAAGCCGGATCATTTCCTCGCCCACACCCGCCGCCGCCAGCTCGTCTGCGTCCATTTGCTGGTGCGTCGTGCTGGCCGGATGAATGACCAGGGATTTGGCATCTCCCACATTGGCCAAATGGGAAAATAGCTCAAGGGCCTCGATGAACGTCGCGCCGGTTTGGCGTGCCCCGGCGGCGCCCGCCTTAACGCCGAAGGTCACGATCGAGCCGGCGCCGTTGGGCAATAATTTCTGCGCCAGCGCCTGGTCGGGGTGACTATCGAGTTCGGGATAGCGCACCCAGGCAACTTCCTTGGCCTCACTGAGATAAGCCGCAATGGTGCGGGCGTTGTCGACGTGGCGCGCCATGCGCAGGGGTAATGTTTCCAACCCCTGGATCAGATAAAACGCGTTCTGTGGCGACAAGCAGGCGCCGAAATCGCGCAACCCCTCGGCGCGGGCGCGCATGATGAAAGCGGCCGGTCCGAACTCCTCGGCGAAATCGAGGCCGTGGTAACCCGCATAGGGCTCGGTCATGGTCGGAAACTTGCCCGACCCCTCCCAGTCGAAGGCGCCGCTGTCGATCAAAACACCGCCGATGGCAACGCCGTGGCCACCAATCCATTTGGTGGCTGAATGCATGATCAGGTCGGCGCCATGTTCGAACGGCCGCATCAAATAGGGCGTGGCAAAGGTCGAATCGACCATCAGGGGAATCCCGGCATCGTGAGCGACCTGGGAGACAGCCGGTATATCAAGGATCTCCAGGCCCGGATTACCGATCGTCTCGGCAAACAGCATCCGGGTCTCCGGCCGAATGGC
>JBLHHE010000286.1:0-3986 GCA_047616465.1 Alphaproteobacteria bacterium | reverse complement strand
ATAAATGTAAAATATATAATGATAATAATGTCTTAAAATCGCGTATAGTTAATATATAAAATTTTATTATAATATATTATATATTATATACTGTTTTGATTGAGTTTCGTCTCGGTTTCGCCCAATCTCTTAACACTTCGTTTACTTATGTAATTTGAGAGGAGTGGCCCCCGTGACAGGACTTTGTGCTAAGTTTGCAAAAAGCTTTTCTGGCAAAGCCGCCATCATTGTCGGCTGCAGCGTAGCTGCCCTGGCAATCGCCACGCCTTCGTTAGCGCAGTCCGCGGCGGTGACGCCGAGCCAGGTCATCCCGATCTCCATCGCCAAGCAGATCGACCTTAGCGACGAGATCACCTGCCTTGCTCAAAACATCTATTTCGAGGCGCGCAGCGAGCCGGTTGACGGCATGCTGGCGGTCGGACATGTGGTCTTGAACCGCCTCGCCAGTAACCGGTTCCCGGACACGGTTTGTAAGGTGGTTCGCCAGGGTGGCGACCAACGGCGTCACCGCTGTCAGTTCTCATGGTGGTGCGATGGGCGCAGCGACCAGACCCATAACAAGGTTGCCTGGAACTCGGCGCGTCTGATCGCCTGGTTTGTCTATAATGGCCAGACCCAAGACCCGACCGGTGGCGCCCTGTGGTACCACGCCGATTACGTCAGCCCCTATTGGCGCGAAGCGTATGTCCAGGGGCCGCAGATCGGCCGCCATATCTTCTATCGCAACGCTGAAAGCAAGCGTTCGGCGGGCTAAGAGATATCGGTTTTAGAGCCTCAGTATAAATCTACAACCAGCTATAATAACTAACTAAAGTAGGTTTCTGACTGCGCTGGAAGCGGGAATTTCACTGCCCGTGACATAGGCCTCGTGATTATCCAGGATTTGGTCGAGAGCGTAGAGGTAGTTCACCATCATCCCAGCAGATTGCTGCAGGCCCCGGTCGGAACGGTCGGCGAGCCAATTGACCCGTTCGACCTGGGCGCCGTTGCTCAGATGGAAATGGGCGACCGAATCCAGCGCCGTGCCGGATAATTCGCGGCGTTGATAGAGCAAATAGCCGGCAACCAGATGGAGCAGGATCGGCTGCATCACCGCGACGGTGGCTTCGTCTTGATACCAGTGGGGCCGATCGAGCAAGGCCTGTAGGGTTGGTGTGTCGCCGGTATCGCCGGCCAGTGCGGCGAGTTGGTCCTCTTGCTCGTGGTTGAGCAGTTCCGCACCGGCTTCAAACCGTGAGTTCAGCCAGCTGCGAAAGCCGGGGATCGGCGACAGGGTGGCGAAGGTTTTCAGATTGGGCAGCTCGTGGGACAGGTTGTCGACCACCTGTTTGATGAGGAAATCGCCGAAGCTCACGCCGGACAATCCCCGCTGGGCGTTGGAAATCGAATAGAAAATGGCGGTATTCGCCCCCTCCGGGTCGCCTGTCGGCGCAGATTCGTCGAGCAGCGCCTGGACATTGCCGGCCATGCCGTCAACCAGCGCCACTTCGACAAAAATCAACGGTTCGTCGGGCATATTCGGGTGGAAAAAGGCGTAACACCGGCGGTCGGATTCCAGGCGGTTCTTGAGGTCGGTCCAGGACTGGATTTCGTGCACGGCCTCATACGCGATCAGCTTTTCCAGCAGATCGGCGGGCGCGGACCAGGTCACGTTGCGCAATTCGAGAAAGCCGGCATCGAACCAGCCGCTCAGCAGGGAGCGTAGTTCGGCGTCGACCGGCCGCAGTTCGGGGTGGCTTCTTAGCAGATCCCGAAGGTCGGCACGCATATCAACTAAAAACTTAATTCCTTTATTTAAGCTATTGAATTGTCTAAATAAATGAGTCCTAGGAGACTGCAAGCACTCGCGCAACCGGTCGACCGCCCGGGCGTGGGCCGCTGGGTTGTCTTCAGCCATCCGGACATTGTCCATGGCCTGATTCAACTTGTCATGATCGACGCCATATTCCGCCGCGAGCAGTTTGAAAAAGCGCACCCGCCCGTCTTCGTTTAGGTCGAGATAATAGCGTCCCAGCTGCGCGGCGTTACCGCGCGCCGAGGCCTCACCGCCGCGGCCCGACAGGCTGGCGTCGATACGTTCTTGCAGGATTTTCAGGTCATCGTCGGGTAAATCCGGGCGTAGCGGCGTCGTGCGGTCACGGCTGGTGACGTTGATGACGTCTTGCAACGCGCGGCGCAGTAGGCCGCGCGTGCGAACGAGAAATCCATTATTGGCTGTAGTATCTGACATGGTGACCGTAAACTGGAGAACGACCAGCGCCTATGCAAGCACGGCAAAAAGAATTTTTTGTGAATTTCTTGGCATTGAGCTTCGCGCTCTTAGTTCATGCATAGGCTGAGATAACGGTGTCATCAGCCATCAGGCGCGGCATTTGGCATTTATCCGCCGAATTGTTGCGGCAAACAGGGGAAAAATATGGCCGAGCAGGAAATTGCATTGATTGTGGGCGCTGGCAGCGGTCTCAGCGCGTCATTGGCGCGCTTGTTCGCCAACGAGGGTATGGCGGTGGCGGTGGCGGCGCGCAATGCCGACAAACTGGCGCCGATCTGCGAAGAAACCGGCGCCAAGGCCTATAGCTGTGATGCCGTCGAGGGCGATCAGGTCGACCGGCTGTTCGATGCGGTCGGGGCCGACATCGGAATCCCGGATATTGTCGTCTACAACGCCAGCGCGCGGGCCCGCGGTCCGATCGCGGAAGTCGACCGGGATGCGGTGAAAACGGCGGTCATGGTGAGCTGCTACGCCGGTTTCCTGGTTGGCCAGAAGGCGGCGCAAGTCATGCTGCCCCGCGGCAGCGGGTCGATATTGTTCACCGGCGCCTCGGCCAGCACCAAGGGCTATCCCCAATCAGCGCCGTTCGCCATGGGCAAGTTCGGTCTGCGTGGTTTGGCCCAGGCGATGGCCCGCGAATTAGCACCGCAGAACATTCATATTGGTCATTTTGTCATCGATGGCGGCATCTCAAAAGGCGGCGATGACCCGCGCGCAACCCGCAGCTTGGCCGACGGTCAGAACGGAGGGGTAACCGACAGCCTGCTCGATCCCGACGCCATCGCCCGTACGTATCTGGATCTGCACCGCCAACACCGCAGCGCCTGGACCTGGGAAGTAGAGCTGCGGCCCTGGGTGGAGAAGTTCTAGGTACCGGCTCTATCACGATGCGCTTGCGCGCCCTGTGTGGGTTGCGGTGGTTTTTGACCGCGCTGTTCGCGTTATTGGCAGCCACGTTCGTCGGGCTGGCGGTCTACGCGGTGCTGCAATTCGGCCTGTGGTGGCCGCGCCGGGCCGGCGTTGGTGAGACCGCCGGTCTGCTTCTCGCCGCCCTAACCATGCTGCCGTTCCTGCTTGTCTTCACCAGACTCGATTGGTCGCGGCCGATGGGGTGGCTGGCGGCGCGGTTCTCGGCGATGATCACGCCAATCGACCGCCGTATCGACGCTTTGCGGTCGGGCGACTGACCGATTACGCAATTGCCGCGACGGTGAATTGCGCCTTGGAGATCATCCCGACGGAACGGGATGGCGAACGCTAGCCGTTCGGTAGGATGACGACTTTGCCGGCGCGTTGGCGCATGGCATGGGTGACGGCGTCTTTGATCTGCGCCAGCGGGTAAGTCGCTTCGATCTCGGCGTGCATGCGGCCCTCGATGATGTGAGCGCGCAGTTCGTCGTAGACGGCGGCGCGCGATTCCGGCGTCGAGCCCCGCCCTTTCAGCCACATGCTGAGCCAAACCCCTTTGAGGCTGATGTTGCGAAAAATAATGTCGTTCGGCGACAGCTGGCACGGCTCGCCGGACAACAAGCCGTAATTGGCGATCACGGCATTATCGGCCAGGCAGTCGGCGAGATGCTGTGTCGCGTCGCCGGCGACCGCATCGATGCCGAGTTTGATATCGGCGCCCCCGGTTGCCGCCTTCACCCGCGCCCCCAGATCGGGACCATCGACGGCGCAAACATCGCCGCCGGCCCCAGCGATGATAGGGTCG
>JBLHHE010000285.1:0-3989 GCA_047616465.1 Alphaproteobacteria bacterium | reverse complement strand
TGCTGTTGTGCAGTGCAACATGTAGGTCAGCAAGCGATACTAATCAATTAATAAGCCATGCAAATAATGCAATACATGTTTTCATTTATATCAAGGCACTAAAATAATTATAACCATATTTGTGCAGTGCGAACGAGAATCGCGTCTAATCGCTTGGGGGTGGTGATAGGGGCGAGATAATCGCCCCATCGGCCCTTAATGGAGCCCCTGAACCGGCGCTGTCCAACGCGTCCAGCCGTATCGACGCGATGGCGAAACCGTCGTGGCTCGAGCGAATTTCGCCAACCTGCTTGTCGCCGGCCAATATGGCGGCCCCTTGCGCGGGCGTTCTCCCTTCGACCGAGACCGGCAGCAACTGGCGTTTGACGAGACCGCGATATTTGGTACGTGCGGTGACTTCCTGGCCGACATAGCAGCCCTTTTCCCAGTCGATCCCGTTGAAGGTATCGAAGTTGCACTCGAGCAGGATCGATTTCTCGACATCCATATCGCGTATGCCGTCGGGAATACCGAGGCGTATTCGCAGCGTGTCGTAGGCTTCGAACGTGCCTTCTGCTATCGGCAGGTCGTCCAAGATAGCTGCCGCGTCCGCTGCCGGCGCGATTAGGCGGCATCCCAGCTTAGCGGAACGCGGATCGACAAATGCGGCGCCATTGCCCATCCAGCGTGCCGCCCCTGGTTCTTCCGCTAGATCGAATGCCGCCGGGGCGTGCTCGCCATACACGGCGAATACGCAGAGATCGTCGGCGGTGGTGAGCTCGACCTTGGCGCGCAGCTTGAACCGCTTCAGGCGCGCTATGAGTTCGTCGCCGCGCCCTTGTTCGCCGTCGAGGATCAAACGGCCGTCGATTTCGGCGAGGCAAAAATCGTGGAGATATTTGCCCTGGGGCGTGAGGAATGCTCCGTAGGCGGCATGTGTCGCCGAGACCCGGTCCACATCCTGCGAGATTAATCCTTGGAGAAATGCCTGTTTGTCGGCCCCCGATACCGACACCAGCCCACGATCCAGTTTTACATATTCAGCATTGGTCATCTGATCATCTTATCCTGGTTTGCGCGTCATCGTGGTCCTAGAGCGCCTGAGTCGGAAATGGACCCGGCGGAGCCAAAGGCAAGTATACAACGAGGGGGACGGCATATGGTGGCACGCTTGGAGTCGCACGCGTATAAGCGTTTCCGTGATGAAAATACTGATTATTGGACCCACCAGGATTGGCGATGCCGTGCTCTCGTCGGGGCTCGTCCGGCATTTGAGCGAAACCTATCCGCAAGCCCGCATTACGGTTGCGTGTGGCGCCGTGGCCGCGCCCCTGTATCAGGGCGTGCCAAACCTCGACCGGGTCATCCCGATCGTGAAAAAACCGGCCTCGGGTCATTGGCTAACGGTTTGGCGCGAGGTTGTCGGTAGCAGGTGGAGCCTGGTTGTCGATCTCCGGCGCTCTGTTATTCCCTGGACTGTCTGGGCAAACCGCCGATTTATTTCTCGCCCCGCCGCCGATGCCGGCGAGCATAGGGTGGTATCGCTCGCCCGTACGCTGGGGCTAGCGGAAAATCCTCCCGCGCCTTGTCTGTGGATGCTCGACGCCCATCGTGCGCGCGCCGAACAATTGATTCCGGATGGCGACCCGGTGCTAGCGATTGCTCCGACGGCGAATTGGCGCGGCAAAATTTGGCGCGGTGAGCGGTTTGTCGATTTAGTCGAACGCCTAACCAGCCCTCATCCAGGCCCAGAGGCGATCTTGGCGAATGCCCGCGTCGCGGTATTCGGGGGACCTGGAGAGGCGTCTATCGCCGCTATGGTCCTCGACAGCGTACCGCCCGACCGGCGCGTTGATCTGGTGGGAACTGAAGATTTGCCTACGGTGGCCGCGTGCCTTAAACGGTGCGCGCTGTTTGTCGGCAATGATTCTGGATTGATGCATATGGCGGCGGCGGCCGGAATACCAACCGTGGGTCTGTTCGGTCCCAGCCGTACGGAAAACTACCGCCCGTGGGGGGGCCGTGCCGTCGCGGTGCGAACCGAGAAAGCTTATGAAGAATTGGTTGGCGGTCCGGGCTACGATCATAGAAACACCGACACGATGATGGATTCCTTGTCGGTCGAGTCCGTCGTTGCGGCCACGGTTGCGCTGTGGCGAGAATGCGAACAGATTGCCGCTCAGTGACCACAAATTCCACCACATCGCCCCGCCTGTCAGCGCTCCTCGTCGTTCATAACGAAGAGGCCGACTTGGCGGCGTGCCTGGAGACGGTCAAGTTCGCCGATGAGATCGTGGTGGTGCTCGACCGGTGCACCGATAGCTCCAAAGAGATTGCCGAACGATACACGGCTCGACTGATTGAAGGAGCTTGGGAGCTTGAGGGGCTGCGCCGCAACACCGGCATCGATGCCTGCACGGGCGATTGGGTCCTCGAAGTCGATGCGGATGAACGTGTGACACCTAAGCTCGCCGCGGAAATAAGAGCCACGATAGCGACGGCGCCCTATGGCCATTTTCTCATCCCGTTCGACAATTATGTCGGCGATCATCTGGTTAAATACGGTTGGGGCGCGTCATGGGGCGTGAGTGCGACCGTCAGACTGTTCGCCAAAGGGCCCGACGGTCCGGCAAAAAAATGGGGCGATCAACGCGTTCACCCGTGCCTCGATCTCAAGGGATCGAAGGGAACGTTGAAAGAGCCGATGGCGCATTATGTCGATCGTGACATTTCCGACATGCTCCAGCGGTTGGACCGCTATACGTCCGCGCGCGCAAAGGACTTGCGTGCGAGCGGCGACATAGGCTCGTTTGGGCGGAATGTGCGCCGGATATTTTCGCGGTTTTGGAAATGTTACGTTTCGCGGCGCGGATATCGTGAAGGCGCCTACGGATTTTTAATTGCTTTGATGGCCGGCTTATATCCGATTTTAAGCTACCTCAAAGCGCGATATGAGGACGACTAGGCTTTGCGTCTCATGCAGACAATGGCGGGTGCGGAGGTTGGCGGAGCTGAGGCGTTCTTCGTACGGCTGGTCATCGCGCTCCAGTCTTTCGATATTTCCCAGGAGGTGGTCATTCGCCGCGATCCCTCGCGCGCGCGCGCGCTTCGCGAGGGGGGAATAACGCCAATCGAACTGCCTTTCGGGGGCCGCATGGATTTTCGCACGCGCCCGGCGCTGCAGCGTGAGATTGCCCGGTTCCGCCCTGATGTGATTTTGAGCTGGATGAGCCGGGCGGCCTGGGCAACGCCCGCCGCGCCTGGCAGCTACGCTCACATTGGACGCCTCGGCGGCTATTATGATCTGAAATACTACAGCCATTGCGATTATCTGGTGGGCAACACCGCCGATATTGTCGATTACGTTATCAGCGAAGGCTTCGACCGTGACCGGGTGGTGCGGTTGCCGAATTTTGTTCACGCCCCAACCAATCCGCCATTGTCGCGGGTCGGATTGGACACGCCGCTGGAAGCGCCATTGCTCTTGGCGATGGGGCGGCTGCACGAGAATAAGGCGTTCGATACTTTGTTGCGGGCCTTACCCGAGGTGCCGGACGCGTGGTTGTGGATCGCCGGTGACGGTCCCGAGGCCGCCGCCCTTAAGGGCTTGGCGCGCGACCTTGGTGTCGCCGACCGAACCCGCTTTCTCGGGTGGCGGGACGATTCTGATGCGTTGATGAACGCCGCCGATATTTTCATCTGTCCATCGCGTCACGAACCCTTGGGGAATGTCGTCCTCGAAGCCTGGGCGGCGGAAAAGCCGGTTATTGCCGCTGCCGCCGTAGGTCCGTTGGAATTGCTCGGGCGTAACGAGCGCGGATTGTTGGTGCCGGTGGATCAGCCGTCCGAGTTGGCGAGCGCGATTAACGATCTCTTAGCGAACCCGGAAAAGGCATCGCGACTTGCGGCTGCCGGGCGCGCGGCGTACGAACGGGAATTCACGATGGACGCTGTAACGGCGCAGTATTTGGCATTTTTTGAGAAGGCGCGAAGAGAATGTGCGGCATAGT
>JBLHHE010000284.1:0-3999 GCA_047616465.1 Alphaproteobacteria bacterium | reverse complement strand
CCTACAGCGTCAGAACGGTCGATCCGGTGGTGCGGCGTTCCATGATGTCGATCTGCGCCTGGGCGGCGTCGGCCAGGGCGTAAGTTTGCCCGATGACGGGTTTCACCGCCCCTGCCGCCATTACCTCGAATAACGCCGTGGCGGCGTTTTCCACCTGTTGGCGTGTCAGGTGATAGTAGCGCATCGACGCCTTGGTGAAGAATAACGAGCCGTGCATCTGAAGCTCAATGGCGTCGATCGGCGCCAGCATACCGGACGCGTTGCCAAAATTCACGTAATAGCCAAGCGGGCGCAGGGCATCGAGCGACGCCGACCACACATCGGGGCCGACCGAATCGTAGACCACGTGGACGCCCTCGCCGCCGGTAACCTCGCGCGCCAACTCGGTGTAATTTTCGGTGCGCGAATTGACCGCATAGGCCGCGCCATTGGCGAGGATCAGCTCTTTTTTCGCATCCGACGTGGTGGTGCCGATAACAGTCACCCCCAGGCTCTTGAGCCACTGGCATAGATAGAGGCCGACGCCGCCGGCCGCGGCATGGACCAGCGCGAATTCTCCGACATTGACCGGGTAGCAACGGTTGACCAGATATTCCGCGGTCATGCCCTTGAGCAAACTGGCCGCGGCGTCCGCGTCGGAAATGGCGTCGGGCAGCGCCACCGCATGGCGGGCCTCGAGCAATCGGGCTTCGCTATAAGCACCGGAAAAACCCGCTGCGTAAGCGACCCGTTGGCCGACCGCAAAGCCCTCAACGCCGTCGCCCAGCGCCTCGACGATGCCCACCGCCTCGGCGCCAGGTACCGCGGGCAGCTCGGGCAACACCGGATACTTGCCTTCGCGCACCAGCGCATCGAGGAAGTTGAAACCGATCGCGGTGTGGCGCAGGCGCAACTCACCGGGACCGGGATCGCCGATATCGACATCTTCCCATTTGAGAACCTCTGGACCGCCGAATTCACGAAAAATTATTGCTTTGACCATTTTCCCCTCCGGAATTTCTGCTTGTTTATCGCCAGGCAACGTCGTGATAGGCTAGCGTTAATAATATCAATAACGCCGCATAATGTGGTCACGTAAGGGAGAAAAGAAAACCATGGCACGCCCCGTCATCATCAGTTGCGCCGTTACCGGCGGCGCCGACACCAAAGGCATGAACCCGGCCGTACCGGCCACGCCCGAGGAAATCGCCAACGAGGTACTGGCCGCCAACGCCGCCGGCGCCGCTGTGGCCCATATCCATGTGCGCAACCCCGATACCGGCAAGGCCAGCATGGACCCGGTCTATTACGCCGAGGTGGTCAACCGCATCCGCGATGCCGGCTGCGAGGTCGTGATCAATCTGACAACCGGCCCCGGCGCGCGGCTCGACGTCAACACCGCAAATCCCATAGAGGCCGGGCCCGGCAGCGTGATGAAGACCGCCGAAGAGCGCGTCATCCACGTGCTCGAGAACAAACCCGACATTTGCTCGCTGGATGTCGCGACGATGAATTTCGGCGACCGCCCGATGGTCAATTCGCCAGAGATGATCGCCGAAATGGCCAAACTGATTCAGTCGGTCGGCGTCAAGCCCGAGCTTGAAGTCTTCGATGTCGGCCATGTGCGCCTGGCCAATTCCCTGGTCGAAAAAGGCGTGATCGCCGGCCCCAAACCGCTCTACCAACTCTGCCTCGGCATCCCCTGGGGCGCCCCGGCGGATGCGGAGACCATGACCCTGATGCGCAACATGTTGCCCCAGGGGGCGCTGTGGGCCTCGTTCGGCATCTCGCGCTTCGAGTTCCCCATGGTCGCGACAGCGACCGTGCTGGGCGGCCATGTGCGTGTCGGTCTGGAAGACAATCTCTACATTTCCCGCGGTGAGTTGGCCTCGGGCAACGCCCAACTGGTCGAACGTGCGGTCCAGATCATCGAATTGATGGGCGACAATGTGGCGACGCCGGCCGAGGCGCGCGAGATTTTCGGCATCTCCGGTTCCAGCAGCGCCAGCAAGGCCGCGGAGTAACAAACCACGCGCCGTCGAACGGCGCTTCTACAGAGGGAGGGCATTACCATGGCACGTCCCGTTATCGTTTCCTGCGCCATCACCGGCGGATCCGACACCAAGCATATGAACCCGGCGGTACCGGTGACGCCGGAGGAGATCGCCAACGAGGTGATAGCCGCCCACGCCGCCGGGGCGTCCATCGCCCACATCCATGTCCGCGATCCGAAGACCGCGAAAGCCAGCATGGACCCGGCCTTGTACAAAGAGGTGGTCGACCGGGTGCGCGACGCCGGGTGTCCCATATTGCTAAATCTGACGACCGGGCCCGGCGGTATTCTGGTGGTCGATCCCGAAGCGCCGCACAATTTTCGCCAGGGCAGCGCCCTGTCGAGCGCCGAGGAGCGGGTTCAACATATCGTCGAGAACCGCCCGGATATGTGCACCCTCGACGTCACCACCATGAACTATTCCGATATGGCCGTGACCAATACCATGGCGATGCTCGACAAGATGGCCGGGCTGATCCAGCAGGTTGGCGTCAAGATCGAGATGGAGGTGTTCGACACCGGCCAGCTTTGGCAAGCCTCCGATATGTGCGCGCGCGGCGTCATCACCGACCCGCAACCCCTGTTCCAGCTTTGCCTCGGCATTCCCTGGGGCGGCCGCGCGACCATCGAGACCATGCAGTTGATGCGCGACCAGCTACCGGCAAACGCGGTATGGGCGTCGTTCGGCATCTCGCGGTTCGAGTTTCCCATGGTCGCCTCGGCGGTGGTGCTCGGCGGTCATGTGCGCGTCGGCATGGAGGACAATCTCTACCTGTCGCGCGGGGTGCTAACCCCGGGCAACCGGCCCCTGGTCGAACGGGCGGTGCAGATCATCGAATCGATCGGCGACTACGCGGCCAGCGTCGACGAAGCCCGCGACCTGCTCGGCTTCTCCCAGCTAAGGGCGGCGGCGGAGTAGGGATAAAAAAAGGGCGGCCTAAGGCCGCCCTTTTCGGTTCTGATATCGGATAACGGCCTATTCGATGCCGCCGAAGGATAGGTATTTGATCTCGAGATAATCGTCGATGCCGTAGTGGGAGCCTTCGCGGCCGATGCCGGATTCCTTGACACCGCCAAAAGGCGCCACTTCGGTCGAGATCAGGCCGGTGTTGATGCCGATGATGCCAGACTCGATACCTTCCGCCGCCTTCCAGACCCGGTTGATGTCGCGCGCGTAGAAGTAGGCGGCGAGGCCGAACTCGGTATCGTTGGCCAGCGCGATGCCCTCTTCGTCGGTGGTGAACCGATAAAGCGGCGCTAAGGGACCAAAAGTCTCTTCGCGGGTGACGTCCATGGTCGGCGTCACATCGACCAGCAGGGTCGGCTGGAAAAACGTGCCGCCCATGGCGTGACGCTCGCCGCCGACGGCAATCTTGGCGCCCTTGGCGACGGCGTCGGCGATGTGCTGTTCGACCTTTTCGACCGCCGCCATGTCGATCAACGGGCCCTGGGTCACCCCATCGTCCAGCCCGTCGCCGACTTTGAGCTCCCGTACCGCCGCGGCGAGTTTCTCGGTGAAGGCGTCGTAGACGCCGTCCTGCACCAGAATGCGGTTGGCGCAGACGCAGGTTTGGCCGGTGTTGCGGTATTTAGACGCCATCGCCCCTTCGACGGCGGCGTCGAGATCGGCGTCGTCGAACACCAGGAACGGCGCGTTGCCACCCAACTCCATCGACACCTTCTTGACCGTGCCGGCGCATTGCGCCAGCAGCAGGCGGCCGACTTCGGTGGAGCCGGTGAAGGTGAGCTTGCGCACGATCGAGTTCGAGGTGAGCTCGCCGCCGATATCCGACGATCCGCCGGTTACCACGCTGAGAATTCCCGGCGGCACACCGGCGCGATCGGCCAGTTCGGCCATCGCCAACGCCGAATAAGGCGTCGAGGTCGCCGGTTTGACAACCATGGAGCAACCGGCGGCCAAGGCCGGGCCGGCCTTGCGGGTGATCATCGCCGACGGGAAGTTCCAC
>JBLHHE010000283.1:0-4007 GCA_047616465.1 Alphaproteobacteria bacterium | reverse complement strand
GAGAGAAACAGCAGGAAACTCCACAAGGCGAGATAGCTCGCGCCGACACCGGGCGGCGGCAAAAACAATTTGTAGGCCGCGATGCTCATCGGCAGCCAGGCCACTGTCATCCAAGGGATGCGCCGGCCGAACCGGGTACGGGTTTTATCGCTCAGCCACCCGACCAGCGGATCGGTCACAAAATCCCATAGACGCGTGGCGAAGATTATCAGGCCGACATCCTGCATGGAGATTCCGCTGGAAGCGGAATAGACCGTGGGCAGGAACATGAACAAGCCAAGCGACAACAAGGCAACCGGCATCGAGACCGAGCCGAACGACAGCAGCGCCACCCACGACAGGGGCTCGCCACTATGTGCCGTCAAGCTATCGCTTGTTTCTTCACGCCCTACCACCCGGTCAGTGAACCACGCTGGACCGCGCCGGCGCCACCGGCGCCACCGCGACGGGGCCGGCTTGGTGCAGGACCAAGAACCAACCCTCAGTGGTTCGCCGGTAGGTATTGCTGGCGGCGAGCTGATAGCCGTTGATGCGTTCCTGGCACAGGACGACCGCGACCTCTCCATGGAGCTGCACCTGCGGATCGACGCACACAATATCGACCGCGCTCGCCGTCTCAAATATGTCGCGCCAGCTTTGCGATACCTGTTCGCGCCCGGCGACCGGCCGCGTGCCGGGATGGATCACCGCAACGGGTTCGTCGTGCGCCCACACCTCCATCATCGACCCCATATCGGCCGCGGCGAAGGCGGCGTAGAATGTCTCATTGGCCTGTAATACTGCGGCCTGTAGCACCGCATCGGAGTCTGCCATCGCTATGCATTCCTAAACTGTAATTCAGATATGGCTCCAGCCAAAGACACGCACCTGTCACGTAATTGTCAACGCCCGCCAACAATTGGTGGAGGGGGCGCTGGCAGCGGGTGACCTAGCAGCGGGCGACAATGTTATAACGAATGCTTGAACGTTTCGGGATTTCGATGACAAAGCCTCCTCCCATGACAATTACGCTCGCCGAACTCGAAGCGCAGGTCGCGCGCGATCTCGACCTGTTGAACCACCCGAAGACGCCTTGGGTGCAACCGCGCCAACATCCCTCCGGTGCGCCAGTAATCGATGTTTTGATTATCGGCGCCGGCCAAAGCGGCTTGGCCCTGTCGTTCGCACTGCGCCGCGATAATGTCACCAATGTCATCGCCGTCGACCGCAAACCAAAAGGAACCGAGGGCCCGTGGAATTCTTATGCCCGCATGCGCCAGCTGCGAACGGCCCTGGATCTCACCGGACCCGATCTGGGCATCCCCTCGCTGACCCCGCGCGCCTGGTTCACCGCCAAACATGGCGCGCCGGCCTGGGATGCGCTGCTGCGCTTTCCAACGATCGAGTGGCACGAATATCTCACCTGGTACCGGCGTATCCTGAAAATTCCGGTTTGGAACGAGACCGAGGTTGGCCCCCTGGAAGCCGAAAATCCGGCGTCGCCCGATAGTCTGATCCGGGTGCCCTTAAAACCAACCGGCGTCAGCGGACGCGACGGCGTCGTTTATGCCCGCGAAGTCGTGCTCGCCAACGGGCTGGAGGGCTGCGGCGAGTGGCATGTGCCGGCGCAAATTACCGATGCGCTGCCGCCCGCACGTTACGCGCAAGCCAACGGAGACATCGACTTCGACGCCCTGAAGGGCCAACGGGTCGCCATATTGGGGGCCAATGCCGGCGGGTTCGATAACGCCTCGGTGGCCCTGGAGGCCGGCGCGCGCGAGGCCCATCTGTTCGTCCGCCGCCGCGAGATCGCGAAGGTCAACGCCCACAAGCCGTTCGACAATGTCGCCTATTTGAAACATTTCACCGAATTCGGCGAGCTGGAACGGTGGCGTATCGCCTGCCATGTCCTGCGCACCCACCAGCCCCCGCCGCAAGAGACCTTCGATCGCGCCGTCGCGCTCGACGGCTTTCATATGCACGAGGACGCCGCCTGGAAATCGGTCGCCATGGGCGGCGATGGCGGCGGCGAAATATGCGTCGAGACGGTTCGTGGCGATCACTTCAAGTTCGATTTCGTCATCGCCGCGACCGGCCATATCAACGATTTCACCCTGCGCGCCGAGACATCTGCGCTGGCCGATAAGATTGCGCTGTGGCGCGACCGGTTCACGCCGCCGCCGGGCGAAGAATACGCGCCGGCGGGCACCTACCCCTATCTCGGCCGGAACTTCGAGTTTACCGAGAAATCACCAGGACAAGCGCCCTACCTGCACCACATCCATTGCTTCACGCTGGGCACCCTGCTCAGTCTCGGCATGACCGGCAGCTCGGTGACAACCATGCGCTTCGGCATCCCGCGAATTCTCGAAGGCCTGACCCGGCAATTATTCCAGGACGACATCGAGCACCATTACCGGCGGGTCATGGAGCATGATGAGATCGACCTGATCGTGGCCACGACGTGATCGGACTTATATTGCGCCGCTAACGCGGCAGACCCCCCACCCCATCCCTCCCCCTCAAGGGGGGAGGGGGAAGCCTAGCCGCACCACAAAATATTCCCTCCCCCCAGCGAGGGGGAGGGTTAGGGAGGGGGGCTTTGTTACAAACCGCCAAGCCAAAACTGAGCAATTACAACGGATCTAACGATACGCTAGCTCGCCCGTTCGAGCACCGTGGCGATACCCTGCCCGACACCGATGCACATGGTGCACAGGGCGTAGCGCTGTTCGCGTTCGGCCAGTTCATACGCCGCCGTCATCGCCAGCCGGCCGCCGCTGGCGCCGAGCGGATGGCCGAGCGCGATAGCGCCGCCATTGGGATTAACATGCTCGGCATCGTCTGGCAGGCCCAGATCGCGGGTAACCGCCAGCGCCTGTGCGGCGAAGGCTTCATTCAATTCGATCACGTCGATGTCGCTTATCTTGATACCGAGCCGCGCCAGCAGCTTGTGGGTGGCGGGCGCGGGGCCGAACCCCATGATCCGCGGCGGTACGCCGGCGGTTGCCGTCCCGACCACGCGGGCCAGGGGGGTTAGGCCGTACTTATTGATCGCTTCCTCAGACGCGATGATCATGGCGCAGGCGCCGTCGTTAACGCCGGATGCGTTGCCGGCGGTCACGGTGCCATCCTCGCGGAACGGCGTCGCCAATTTGCCGAGCCCCTCCATCGAAGTGTCGCCGCGGGGATGCTCGTCGGTATCGACGATGACCGGATCGCCGCGACGCTGGGCAACCGACACCGGAATAATTTCCTTCGCCAGCCGGCCATTTTCCTGGGCGCTTTTCGCCCGCATCTGCGACCGATAGGCGAAGGCGTCCTGATCGGTGCGGTTGATCTGGAACTCAACAGCGACATTCTCCGCCGTCTCAGGCATCGAATCGATGCCGTGTTCCGCCTTCATCTTTGGATTGACGAAACGCCAGCCGATCGTCGTGTCTTCGATCTGCGCGTTACGCGAAAACGCAGATGTCGCCTTGGGCATGACGAACGGCGCCCGCGACATGCTCTCCACACCACCGGCGATTATCATTTCGGCTTCACCGGTGCGAATGGCGCGCGCCGCCGCGGTCAACGCCTCGAGGCCCGACCCGCACAACCGATTGACCGTCGCGCCGGACACCGTGGTCGGCAGGCCCGACAGCAGAAGCGCCATGCGGGCGACGTTGCGATTGTCCTCGCCGGCCTGATTGACGCAGCCATAGATGACATCGTCGACGGCTTCCCAATCGACCTTCTCGTTGCGCGCGACCAGCGCTTTGAGCGGCGTCGCGGCAAGGTCGTCGGTGCGCACGCTGGAAAGGCTGCCGCCGTAGCGGCCAAACGGCGTGCGGACGGCGTCACAGATAAAGGCTTCGGCCATGATTTTTTCAGTCCCTGTTAGTCGCGCTCGTTCCGGCGCCGGCTCATTAAATACTACAGAGGTAGCGATTGTCATCCACCCGCATCGGTCAAACACGTATTTCGATGGGACAATCCGCCGTCCCCAGCACAGACCTCGTCCGCGCCAGCGCGATCGTGTAAGA
>JBLHHE010000282.1:0-4010 GCA_047616465.1 Alphaproteobacteria bacterium | reverse complement strand
CTAACTCTGCCTGTTTTGCCGCTTTGGCCGCCTTCGCCGGCGTTGGAATAACATCTATGGGCCAGCCCAAGGCCCTTACAAAATGGGCCTGGAAACCTACCGTGTCGACCGAGTCCGGGCACCAAATCCGGCCGGCGAAACCGCCGGCGCGATGACAGGCGGCACGATCGTCTGCCGAATAAACCAAGTGGGAAAACACCACGCCGCCGCCATAGATAATCGCCGCCGATAAAGCAAAAAGCCGAAACGCTTTTTCTCGCGTCATCCTACCGCCATCCCGTGTTTTTACGTGGGTATAAGTATACCACTAAGGGCGACTCGCAATAATCACATTTATCCTCAAAAACGTTTATCGAAGTCGCGCGCTGCCAAATGTTGGGCGCCGCTATTTCTTTCGCGCGGCTTCCAGTTGCGCCAGCAGGGCGTCGATCGCCTGGTCGTGTTCTTCCGTATGGTGGGCGATGGCCTGGAACGCCGCCGACATTTCCAACAGCGTATCCAGGCGCACATGCTGGCCTTCGCGCAGCAGGCGTTTGGCCATGCGTAGCGAATGGCCCGGATTGGCGGCCATGCGCGCCGCCAGGGCGCGCGCTTCGTCCATCAGCGCGTCACCGGGTACGACTTTCGATACCAGCCCGCAGGCCAGCGCTTCGGCGGCGTCGATAGCATCGCCAGTGAAGGTCATCTCGGCGGCCTTCGACTGGCCAACCAGGCGGGGCAGCAGCCAGGCGCCGCCGTCGCCGGGAATGATGCCCAGCTTGACGAAGCTCTCGGCAAATTTGGCCCGCTCCGAGGCGATGCGGATGTCGCACATGCAGGCCAGGTCGCAGCCCGCGCCGATGGCGGCGCCGTTGACGGCGGCGATCGTCGGCACGTCGAGATCGTACAGATTGAGCGGAATGTTCTGGATGTCGCGCCGGTAATTGTTGCGGATCTCGTAGGCGGTGCCGGCGGACAGGCCCTTGCGGTCGCGCATGTCCTTAACGTTGCCACCGGCGCTGAAGGCGGTGCCGGCGCCGGTCAGGATCACCACCGAGACGCTGTCGTCGACCTTGATGCGCTCGCAGGCATCGACGAAATCGCGGAACTGGCCGTGGCCCGAAAGCGCGTTACGCTCGTCAGGCCGGTTCATGGTCAAGGTGACGACCGCGCCGTCCTGCTCATATTGTAGAAAATCGCCCATTAGTCTCTCCCCAAAAAACGTTGCTTCGCTAGTTAGCACAACGCCGCCACTCCGCTAAGCTAGGAATGCGCCGGATGGGTATTTCTCTTACCGGCGGAGAGGGGAACCATGCAGGCTTTTAATCTCGATCTATGCGAACTACCGCCGACGGCGGCGGCGTTACGCGACGAAGTGCGGGCGTTTATCGCCGATACGCTGAGCAGCTACCCGCCGGCTGGCCGCGCCCGCTCGTGGGTTGGCTTCGACGCCGAGTTCAGCGCCAAGCTGGGGGCGCAGGGCTGGCTCGGTATGACCTGGCCCGAACCCTATGGCAGGGCGCGCAGCGCGCTCGAGCGCTACGTCGTCATCGAGGAGTTGCTCGCCGCCGGCGCGCCGGTCGCCGCGCACTGGATCGGCGAACGCCAGAGCGGGCCCTTAATTCTGCGCTTCGGAACCGATGATCAGCAACAGCGCCTGTTGCCGGGCATCGCCGACGGCACGAGCTTTTTCTGCATCGGCATGAGCGAGCCGGATTCGGGCTCCGACCTGGCGTCGATCCGCACCCGGGGGGTGCGCGGGGATGGTGGCTGGGTGATCAATGGTCAGAAGGTGTGGACCACTTACGCCCACAAATCCCACTACATGATCGCCCTGGTGCGCACCGGCGAGGCCGGCGATGACCGCCACGCCGGGCTGTCCCAGTTCATTGTCGATCTGGCGTCGCCGGGGGTCACGGTGCGGCCGATCCGCAACATGATCGGCGACGAGGAATTCAACGAGGTGATCTTCGAGGACGCCTTCGTGCCCGACACCATGCTGGTCGGCGAGGAAGGCAATGGCTGGCAACAGGTGATCGCGGAACTTGCCTTCGAGCGTAGTGGGCCGGATCGGTTCCTGAGCAGCTTCAAGCTGATTGTCGAGTTGATTCGCGTGCTCGGCGAGACGCCCAACGAGCGCGCGGCTGTGGCGATTGGCCGGCTGACCGCCCATCTGGTGACCCTGCGGCAAATGTCGCTGTCGGTCGCCGCCATGCTCGGCGCCGGTACCCAGCCGACCGCCGAGGCGACAGTGGTTAAGGATCTAGGCGTTAATTTTGAGCAATCGATTCCCGAGATCGCCCACCAATTGCTAGGCGTGTCGCCGCGCTTGAAAGGCGGCAGCGATTTCGAAAAGGCCTTGGCCTATGTGCAGCAGGCCAACGTGTCGTTTTCGCTGCGCGGTGGCACGACGGAAATTTTGCGCGGCGTTATCGCCCGGGGGCTCGGCCTACGATGAGCGACATCAGCACAATTCTAACCGATACCTGCACCCGGCTGTTTGCCGATCTGGTCACCGCCGATAGTCTGCGCCAGGCGGAAGCCGGCACGTGGCCCGACGCCCTGTGGTCGGCGCTCGAGGAAAACGGTCTCACTCGCCCCTTGGTGCCCGAGGACCAAGGCGGCGTTGGCGTTAGCTGGCAGGACACCGCCCCCATTCTCTATGCCGCCGGATTCCATGGCGCGCCGGTGCCCCTGGCCGAAACCATCGTCGCCGGTTGGTTGCTGGCCCAGGCCGGGCAGGCGGTGCCGCAGGGCGCGATCGCTTGTGCCGATGGCGGTGGGTTATCGCTGAGCGGCGCGGCAGGAAACTGGAGTATCTCAGGCCGTCTCGACCGGGTGCCCTGGGGCGCGGCGGCGGGCCATGTTCTGGCCTCAGTCGAACATGACGGTCAAACGATGTTCGTTCTGGTCGACCCCGGCAGCACGGCAATCGAAGCGGATCAGAATATCGGCCGCGATCCCCGCGATGGTATGGTCTTCGATAATGTGGTTCCGGTGAGTGTTGCCGATGTGCCCGCCCGGCTGGGCGCCGACGCACTGTTGGTCTATGGCGCGCTCGCCCGCTCGGTGCAGATGGCGGGCGCGGTCGCCGCGGTGCTCGACCATTGCGTAAGCTACGCCGGCGACCGGGTTCAGTTCGGACGCCGCTTGGCTAAATTTCAGGCGATCCAGCAACAGCTCGCCGGTTTGGCGACCGAGGCGGCGGCGGCGCAAATAGCCGCGCTGAGCGCCTGCCGCTCAGCGGACCTCCGCGATATGGAGAACGGCCTCGACTTCGAGGTCGCCACGGCGAAAATCCGTACCGGCGAAGCGGCGGGACGGGCGGCGGCGATCGGCCATCAGTTACACGGCGCCATCGGTTTCACCGACGAACACCGGTTGCACTATCTGACCCGGCGGCTGTGGTCGTGGCGCTCGGAGTTCGGGGCGGAGAGTTACTGGTCGGAGCGGTTGGGCCGGGCCGTCATGGCCCGTGGGGCCGATCAGTTATGGCCCACAATAACGTCTCGATAAAACATTAAGTAATGGCGGTAAATACATGAAAATTATAAGTTATTCAGATTCGAAAGGCGAATCGTTCGGCGTCGTCGATGACAATGGTGGCGTGGTCGATGTCGGCCGCAAGGGGCCGTACCCGACCCTGCGTTCCGCTTTGGAGGCTGGCGCCCTGGACGAGGTCGCGGCGCTCGCCACCGGCGCCGCACCTGACACGATGATAGACGACATCACCCTTTTGCCCGTCGTCCCCAACCCCGACAAAATTCTCTGCGCCGGCTTCAACTACAGGGACCATGTCGCGGAATTCATCGGCGATATGCCAGAGCACATGACGGTGTTCTCCCGCCTTCACAATACGCTGGTCGCCCATGGCGAGACCATCGAGCGGCCGCGCGTATCCGATAATTTCGACTTCGAGGGCGAGCTCGCCCTGATCATTGGCCGTGGAGGACGCCACATCGCCGAGGCCGATGTGTTGTCCCATATCGCCGGCTATACCTGTTTCCTCGACGCCAGCGTGCGCGACTATC
>JBLHHE010000281.1:0-4013 GCA_047616465.1 Alphaproteobacteria bacterium | reverse complement strand
CATATAGACCGTGAGTTGGTCTTCGACCTCGCTGTAATCGGCCAGGATCACGCGCGGTTCCAGGGTAACGCCGGTATGGCGCTCGAAACGGAAGGTCTCCTCGACCACCAGCGCGGCCTCAGCGAAGGCGGTGTCCACATCACCCGCCTCGACGGCGTTATCGAACGCTATATTGTCGCCCAGTTCGGGGTGGATCACATGGGTCGACGGATCGGCTGCGGTCTCGGCGTCGGTCACCGCCGGCAGTTCCTCGTAAGATACGTCGACCAGCGCCGCACCGTCTTCGGCCTCGGCCCGGCTGTTGGCCACCACGGCGGCGACCGCCTCGCCCTGCCAGGACACATGATCGACGGCGAGGGGGTACTGGGGCGCCGACTTCAGGGTCTTGAAATGGGTCAGAACACCGACCCACGGCGTGCAGTAATCCGCCAGCTCCTTAGCCGTGACCACCCGCACGACGCCGGGGCTCGCCGCCGCCGCCTGGGTGTCGATGCCCGTAATCATCGCATTGGCATAGGGCGAGCGAACAAACGCCACATGGACCATGCGCTGCAATTTGATGTCGTCGACGAACCGGCCCTGTCCCGATAACAGCCTGCGGGCATTGGGCCGCGGCACGCTGCGGCCGATATAAGAGTTCGGGCGGCCCAGCACGCTGGCGTCCGGCGCCATGACAATCTCGTCGGTCATTGGTCTCTCCAAATTTCCCTAGTTACCGCGCAACCGGTTTCGCACCGGATGTCTATCAGCATCTTTCATCCCCAGCGCATCCTCGGCGATTAGGATGCGCTGCACGTTGGGGGTTCCCTCACCCACCGCCAGCATATTCACATAAGCGGTGAACTTCTTTATCGGATATTCGTCGGCCAGCGCATAGCCCGCAAAAATTTCCGCCGCCGATGCCGCTGCGTGTTTGGCCGCGTTAACGGCGGCGTATTTGGCCCGCGATGTTGCCCGCGTCGAAGGCTCGCCCCGGTCCATCAGCCAGCCCGTGCGATGCACCAGCACCCGCGC
Source organism: Alphaproteobacteria bacterium (assembly GCA_047616465.1). Taxonomy (GTDB): domain Bacteria; phylum Pseudomonadota; class Alphaproteobacteria; order UBA6615; family UBA6615; genus JABDJY01. The sequence continues at coordinate 2,999 of JBLHHE010000281.1, read as the reverse complement.
GGCATCGACATTGACCGCCATGTCGGCGATCAGATGCTGCACCATCTGATAGTGGCCGATCGGCTGGCCGCGGATCACCCGCTCGTTGGCGTAACGCACAGATTCCTCAAAGCATGCCTGGGCCAATCCCACAGACCGCGACGACACCGTCAGACGGCCATATTCGAGCGCGTTCATGGCGATCTTGAAGCCTTCGCCTTCTTCGCCCAATCGGTTCTCGACCGGCACCACGAAATCGTCGAGGAACACGGCGTTCGAGCTCAACACATTCGACAGGCCAGACATGGGGATCGGGTTGGCGGTAAATCCGTCATAGGTCTTCGGCTCGACAATGAAGGCGGTAATGCCGCGATGGCCCGCGCCTAAATCGGTTTTGGCGAAGAGGATCCCGGTGTCGCAGGCATGGGCGAAGGTGATCCACTGCTTCGAGCCGTTGAGGCGGTAGACATCGCCGTCGCGCACCGCCGTGGTCTGCATAGAGCCGGCCGCGTCGGAACCACCGCCCGGTTCAGACAGTGCGAACATGCCGATTTTGCGCCCAGCGATCAGATCTGGCACGAAGCGGGATATTTGGTCGTCGCTGCCCCAGTTGTAAATCGTGAACGGGCAGGTCATCGCCTGCATATTCATGGCGTAGCCGAATTCGGGCGAGAGGCGGGATATTTCTTCCGATATCACTGCAACAGCCAGAAAACCGGCGTTGGTGCCGCCGAGATTCTCCGGGAACGAGGCGCCGAACAGGCCGGTGGCGCCCATTTTCTCGATGATCGCGTGGGGAAATTCGCCCGACGCCTCATAAGCGCCGATCTTCGGCACAATCTCCGCCTCGGCAAAACGCCGCGCGGTTTCGGCAATGGCTTCGATTTCTGACGGTAGGGTAAAATCCATCGCGGTGCCGTTTCCTTTATCTTCGAGGCAAACCTATTTAACATCGCAGACCCGGTCCAACACCAGGGCCCAACGACAGAAAGACGCGCCGCTCGTGACCGCCATCCTCGACGATATCGACGCCCTTGTCGCCCGCATTCCCGACGGCGCCAAGGTCGCCCTGCCACCCGACTATAGCGGCTGCGCCATGGCGGCGGTACGCGCGCTGATCAAACGCGGCGTGCGCGGCTTGCATTTGGTCGGCGTCCCCTCGGTCGGCTTCCAGGGCGATATGCTGATCGGCGCGGGCTGCGTCGCCACGCTGGAGACCGCGGCGGTGACAATCGGCGAACATGGTTTGGCGCCTCGCTTCACGGCGGCGATCAAGGAAGGCGCCATTCGCATGATCGACGGCACCTGCCCCGCCATCCATGCCGGGCTGCAGGCCGCCGAGAAGGGTATCCCCTTTATGCCGGTGCGCGGCATCGTCGGCTCCGACCTGCTCGACCAGCGCGACGACTGGACTGTCGGTGCAGACCCCTTCGACGATGACGGCGGCCCGCTGGTGCTGGTCAAGGCGATCACCCCGGACGTAACCCTGATCCATGCGCCCCTGGCCGACCGCCACGGTAATGTGTGGATCGGCGTGCGGCGCGAGATGATGGTGATGGCCCATGCGGCAAAGACCACGCTCGTCACCTACGACAAACTCTATGACGGCGACCTGCTGGCCGACGCCGAAATGGCCGCCGGCACCATTCCGGCGCTTTATATCGGCGCGCTTACGCAAGCCGAAAACGGCGCCTGGCCGGTCGGCCTGTTCGGCGCCTACCCGGCCGACGAGGCTCACTTGCGCCTGTATATCGAACAGGCCAAGACCGAGGAGGGCTTCCAGAGCTATCTCGATGAGTATGTGCTGGATCGCAAGGCCGCCGAATGAGCACGGATTTCCGGCCCGAAGAATTACTCATCTCGACCATCGCCGACATGCTCGACGGGTTGGGCCATGTCGCCATCGGCGCCTCGTCGCCGATCCCCGGCGGCGCGGCCCTGCTCGCGCGCGCGCGCAGCGGCGGCAATTTGCGCGTCTCCATGCTGGGCAGCGAAGACCATAACGCCTTCACCAATGGCGGCACCGAGCTATTCGATTGCGCCGCCCAAGGCCGCATCGATGCGTTCTTCCTTGGCGGCGGTCAGATCGACGGTGGCGCCAATATCAATCTGGTCGGCATCGGCGACTACCCGCAAACCAAGGTGCGGTTCCCCGGCTCGTTCGGCTCGGCCTATCTGTATTTTCTGGTGCCACGGGTGATCCTTTTCCGCGAGGAACACACACCGCGGGTGCTGGTCCCAAAAGTCGATTTCATCAGCGCGCCGGGCACTAGCGCGCCCGATGTCTATCGCCCCGGCGGCCCCTATGCGCTGGTTACCGGGCGCTGCGTCTTCGCCTTCGATAAAGATCGCGGGCGCTTTCGCTTGGCCTCGGTTCATCCCGGCCACACCGCCGATGAAGTCGCGGAAATGACCGGGTTCGACTTCGATCCGCCCGACGCCATAACCGAAACGCCGTCCCCAAGCGCCGCCACGCTGGCGCTGATCCGCGGCCGCGTCGCCGACGAGATCGCCGAGACCTATCCCGCCTTCGCAACGCGCGTTTTCAGCGCTAATGCCAGCGCGGCCTAGCTTAGAGGTTGACCCCCATCGGCCGCTCTGGTGTCATCGTCGGCGCAGATAAAACACGGGCCGGGAAACAGCCAAAACCAGAGGGAGCAACACATGCCGTTTTACGATATCAACGAGATGAAGACCCAGATGGACAAGACCGCGCCAGGCATGGCGGCGACGGTGATCGGCGAGTTCATGAAAGTAGGCGTGATGACCTATGAAGATGAAGTCGGCCCGCCGCCCCATTTCCATCCCAACGAAGAACAGTTCGTCCTCGTCCTCGAGGGAGAATTGCGCATGGTGTTGGGCGACGAGGTCAAGAATATCGGCCCCGGCGAGCTGATCCATATTCCCCGCAACACCGCGCATACCGTACGCGCGGTCGGCGGCCCGGCGCGATTCTTCACCGCCAAACATCCGGTCGGCAACGGCGAATTAAGCCAGGACTACAACCTCGCCCCCAATGC
>JBLHHE010000280.1:0-4039 GCA_047616465.1 Alphaproteobacteria bacterium | reverse complement strand
GCCTGCTGTTTCGCGATTGCCAGCGCATGGTCAACCAGAACCGTAACGTCTTCGCCGCTTGTATGATCGCCCACGGCGCCGCCGACGCCATGGTCACCGGCCTGACGCGGCGGTTTTCCACCTGCTTCCGCGATGTCAGCCGGGTGTTCGATCCGGTACCCGGGCAACAGGTGTTCGGCCTTACCATTCACACCACGTCAAACCACACCCTGTTCGTGGCCGACACCAGCGTACATGAGCGCCCGTCGCCGGAAGTCATGGTCGAGATCGCCAAGCAAAGCGCAGCGAAGGCCCGACAGATGGGCCACGACCCAAGGGTTGCGTTCCTGAGCTACTCCAACTTCGGCAATCCGCCGGTCGACTACACCGAACGCTCCCGCGAGGCGGTGCGCCTGTTGGACGAGGCCGGCGGCGCCGATTTCGAATATGATGGCGAGATGACCGCCGACACCGCGCTCGACCCGGTGCTGCGCGAACGCTTCTACCCGTTCAGCCGACTGACCGGATCGGCCAATGTATTGATCATGCCGGGCCTCCATTCGGCTCATATCGTCTCGCGACTATTGCAATCGCTCGATATCGGCACCGTTGTCGGCCCCTTGCTGATGGGGCTGGAGAAGCCCGTTGAGATTGCCCAGATGCGCTCGACCGTGAACGATTTGGTCAGCGCTGCCGCCCTTGCTGCACATGAGTCGATCCGCCTGCAGGCGGACCGGTAGGGCGGCCGCCACGCTGTAAGCGCCGGCGGGGATCTACGACAAACCGGGCGGCGGTGCCCACGCCCATTGTCTTTATGCTATATTTGCGCCCGTTCGTATCCGGCCACCAACGACGCAAAAATGGCGACACCTAACACCAAGCATATACTGACCACCACCCTGGCCTTCGCATCCCCCGCCGTGGTGGTGCTGGCCGCGTTGGTTGGGTTCGGGGCGCTCGCCGCCGGACCGGCGGTGGTGGCGGGTCTGGCGGTCATCTTCGTGGTGGCGGTTTTCGCGGCCTGGCTGGTTCGCCGCCTGCAACAGCTACAGCTTCGCGTCGAGGCGGCCGCCGCAGGCCGGCCCGATAGTCACGGCGAAGCGCTTACCGATCCCGGCGGCGGCGCCGTCGGCGATCTGACGGCGGCGTTCCAGCGGCTGGAGCGCAATTGGGGCCGCGAGCGCAAGACACTGGCCGATGGTTTGAGCGCGGCAGCCACATTGTTCGACGCCTTACCCGACCCGCTGGTCACTCTCGACCGGCAATCGCGCTTGGTCTACGCCAACGCCGCGGCACAAAATCTGCTCGCCGAAGGTCGGCCGGAAGACGATGTGCGCAGCCGGGATTTGTCCGCTGTCCTCAGACAGCCCGTCGTCCTGGAGGCCGTTGGCGAAGTTCTGGCCGGCGCGACGACCCGCGCCGCCGAGTTCACCTTCACCGACCGGGTCGATCAGATTTTCGAAGCGCGGGTCGAGGCCGTTGCGGCCCCCGGCGTCATTGTCGGCGACAATGACGCTGTTGCCCTGTTGTTATTGCGCGATGTCACCGCCCAACGGCAAAGCGAACAATCGCGCGCCGATTTTGTCGCCAATGTCAGCCACGAGCTGCGCACCCCGCTCACCTCGCTGATCGGCTTCATCGAAACCCTGCGCGAGGCAGCCAAAGACGACCCCGCGGCCCGCGAGCGGTTCCTCGCCCTGATGGCTACCCAATCGGGCCGCATGGCGCGCCTGGTCGATGACTTGCTGTCGCTCTCGCGGATCGAGATGAACGAGCACAAACTGCCAGAGGGGGCCGTCGATTTACACCACGTGATCGGCACGGTGACCGACCTGCTGGCGCCGCAAGCGCGCGAACGCAACATTTCGGTGCAAGCCCAGCTCGACACCGTGACCCGTCCGGTCGCCGGCGACACCGACGAGTTGATCCAGCTTTTCCAGAACCTGGTCGAGAACGCCATCAAATATGCCCATCAAGGCACAGTCGTGCACATAATCGCCGCCGCCGCCGCAGACACGGCGACGATCTCTATTATCAATCAGGGCGACGGCATCGCGCGCGAACATTTGGTGCGGCTAACCGAGCGATTTTATCGCATCGACACAGCGCGCTCGCGCGAGCTTGGCGGCACCGGCCTCGGGCTGGCCATCGTTAAACACATCGTCAACCGGCACCGGGGCGAATTGACCATCGACAGCGTCGAAGGCGAGAACAGCACCTTTTCAGTGACTTTGCGATTTGCCGGCGCCGCTGTCACATAACTGCAATAGAACTGACATAAATAGGTCGTGGGCTTCACTTAGGTTTCGAGCACTTGCAAAGCGGCGATCACACAGCCGCTTCTGAGCAAGGAACCTAAGACTGGGTAATAGGAGATCCACGTGTACCTAAAGACACTCTCATTGGTAACCGCGATAACCGTCGCCGCTATTGGTGCCGCCGAAGCGCGCGACCAAATTCGTATCGTCGGCTCATCGACGGTTTTCCCCTTTTCCACCACCGTGGCCGAGCAGTTCGGCAAAACCACCAAGTTCAAAACCCCCGTCGTCGAGAGCACCGGTTCGGGCGGCGGCATGAAGCTGTTCTGTTCCGGGGTCGGCGAAGAACATCCCGACGTGACCAATTCGTCCCGGCGCATCAAGAAATCAGAATTCGACAAATGCACCGCAAACGGCATCGGCATCACGGAAGTCAAAATCGGCTTCGACGGCATCGTACTCGGCAGCTCGAAGGCCGGCCCCGATATCGACCTGACGCTCGCCCAGGTTTTCCTGGCATTAGCGAAGAACGTGCCGGTCGATGGTAAGCTGGTCGAAAATCCCTATAAGATGTGGAGCGATATCGATCCCAAATTACCGAAGCAGAAAATCGAAGTGCTGGGCCCGCCGCCGACCAGCGGCACCCGTGACGCGTTCGTTGAAATCGCCATGGAAGGCGGTTGTAAGGCTGTTCCCGGCGCTAAAGATCTCGGATTGACGAAAAAAGCCTGCCACAACATCCGCGAGGATGGCGCCTTCATCGAAGCGGGTGAGAACGACAATCTCATCGTACAGAAATTGGAGAGCAACCCGACCGCGGTTGGCATTTTCGGGTTCAGCTTCCTTGACCAGAATGCCGACAAGATGAAGGGCGCCATGATCGATGGTGTGCCGGCCGAATTCGAGAAGATCGCCGACGGTGATTATCCCATCTCGCGTTCGCTGTACTTCTACGTCAAGCAGCAGCATGTCGGCGTGATCCCCGGCATCAAGGAATTCGTGAGCGAGTTCACCAGCGAGAACGCTTGGGGAAAAGATGGGTATTTGCTCGATAAAGGCCTGATCCCGCTCCCTGATGAAGACCGTAAATCGACAATGGAAGCAGCGACCAGCCTTCAGTCGCTTACCATGTAGAACCCGGTAATGGCCGCGTCCGATCCAGTACTGACCTTGGGCGCGGTCATTATTTTTTCACATCCCAGATTTGGTAAGAGCCAACACGACACCACGATGACTGACTAATGAACTCCCTGATTTTAATCGCTGTCTTACTGTTGTTCATGGTCTTCGCCTATCAGCTTGGCCGGCAGCGAGTTTTGCAGAAGGCCGGCGGCGACAGGCGCGTGCTGCATTCACTCCCCGGATACTATGGCGCCTATGTTGCGCTTTTTTGCGGCCTTCCGGCTTTGGCGATTGTCGCTTTGTGGCTGGCCTTCGAGCCGCATATCGTCGAAACGATTTTGGTCGGCGGCCTACCGGCGGCGGCCCAGGCGCTACCCGCGGGAGAGCTCAATCTCCTGATCAACGACATCCGCAATATTGCCACCGGTAACATTTCCAGCCGCACCCCCGACGCCGCGGTGCTGGCCGCCGCCGACCGGTATAGCGATCTGCGCAGCATCAGTTTCGCCGCCATGGCAGTGATCGGGCTGGCCGTCGCCATCGGCGGGTTTGCATTCGCGCGAAAGCGCCTCCAGCCAAATTTACGCGCCCGGCCGGTTGTCGAGGGGGTGGTTCACTGGGCCCTGTTAATCGCCTCGATCATCGCGGTGCTGATCACCGTCGGCATTGTCTTGTCGTTG
>JBLHHE010000279.1:0-4041 GCA_047616465.1 Alphaproteobacteria bacterium | reverse complement strand
TCTGGTCGACGATCAGATCGACGCCCTTACTATCGGTCGCCTCAAGCACCGCATCGACCCAACCGGGGTCGGACGAGTCCAACGCAAGATCAGCGCCGAATTCGGCCAGCCGCGCCCGGCGGCCCGAATTAGTCGAGGTGCCTATCACCAAACTTGCGCCCATGGCCCGGCTGATCTGCAGGCCCAACAGGCCGACCCCAGAGCTCGCGCCCTGAATCAACACACTCTCGCCTTTTGTCAGCCGGCCGTTGGTGACAATTGCGTCGTGCATGGTCTGCAGCGCCACCGGCAAGGTTGCGGCCTGCTCGAAGGTCATATTGTTCGCCGGGATCTTCGCCGCGCGGGCCCAGTCGGTGACGGCGTATTCGGCCCAGCCAGAATTACCCGAGCACATCACCCGGTCGCCCGGCGCCAGCCCCTGGACGTCCGCCCCAACTTCAACAACTTCACCGGACCACTCCAAGCCAACGATAGTGCCCGCGCCGCCGGCGCGTCCATGCGCCAACCCGCTCGCCACCATCAAATCGGCGCGGTTAAGGCCGCAGGCGCGAACCTTGACTAAAACCTCGTTGGACTTGGGTTGCGGTATATCAACATCCGCAATCACCACTCCGTTCTCGCCAACAACAGCAGCCTTCATTGTCTTTCCCCCGACATGACTAATTCCAACATTCGAGGGTCAGTTTAACGGGCACACCGGGGTTAACCCATGGGTCCGCGCAAGTTGAAAACTTTTATCAGTTCCGAAGCTGCAAACGATAGGCCGTCGCCGAATCGGCGCTGTAGGATGTATCGGAGAGGATCAAATGCGGTACGAGAAGCGTCAGAATTACTACCGAGAGATCTCGCCAATATCACAACCGCTAGGCCGCCTCGGTGCTACACTAGCCTCATGACCGATAAGCTCATCTGTGGCGGCGTTATCCCGCCGCCAATAATTTACGCCGCCTGGTTTCTCGCGGGTCTCGGGCTGGATGCTATATGGCCCTTACCGTTGCTGGCGCCGGCGCTTCAATACGCCATCGGTACACCGCTGATTATCGCCGGCCTGGTACTGTTCGTTGCGGCGGTGCGGGAATTCTCGCGGGCAAAGACCGCGGTGACCCACCACCACGCGACGACGAAGATCGTCACCTCGGGTCCATTCGGCGTCTCGCGCAACCCGATTTATTTGGCTATGACGATTGTCTACCTGGGCGCCGCGATTGCCGTCGATAGCCTGCTCGTTGCAGTCCATGTCGTACCCGCAATCGCGGCCATCAACACCCTGGTTATCCCCAAGGAAGAGGCTTTTCTCGATAAATCTTTCGGCGAAGACTATCGGCGCTACAAATCGGCGGTTCGGCGCTGGATTTGAGCCATATCAAGGTATTACCGCGTGATTTATCTAGGTTCGCCTTGGTTAGGCCATATTCCAGCGTTGAATTAAGGCTCTGGCCTCAAATCGGCGCGGAGCGTTAACATCTGTTAGACATTTTCCGCGATCCTAGCGCAATCGACGACAGATAAACGAAGGACGATATCATGCAACGCAAGGCTCTAGCTCCCCTCGCGGTAGCAGCTTTAATTCTCGCAGGCTGCACGAATGACGCCGGTCAGAAGGAAACGGCGGGCACCGTCATCGGCGCTGTCGCCGGCGCCGTTCTCGGCTCCCAGGTCGGCGGCGGCTCGGGCCGTCTCGTGGCGACCGCGGTCGGCACCTTGGCCGGCGCGATGATCGGCAACGAGATCGGCAAGTCGCTGGACCGGGCCGATCAGTTGGCGATGGCCCAGGCCGAGCAACAGGCGCACACCGCGCCGGTCGGCGAAAAAATCGTATGGAACAATCCCGACAGCGGTCATTCCGGATCGGTGACACCGATCCGCGACGGACGTGACGCAAAGTCCAACGCCTATTGCCGCGAATACCAAACCACGGTGGTTATCGACGGCCGCGATCAGTCGGCCTATGGCACCGCCTGCCAACAGCCCGACGGCAGTTGGAAAGTTACCAGCTAGCTCAATAGTACGCGCCTAGGGAAGCACGCGAATGCGCCGCTTCTCGGTTTGCGAAAAACCGAAGAGTTCGACCTTGCGGGTGTAGATCACCTGCTTGGGAAACCCTGTCGCCAAATCGATTTCGTAGTCGGCGCTATCGGAAATATCGATAGCACCGATATCGAATTTCTCAGGCGCGGGTTGCCCCGACTGGGCGGCCAGCGTTTCGATATAGGCCCTCACCGCGCCCGCCGCCCGTTCCGGATCGACCGATTGGCGCCAGCTCAACCACGCCACACCCGCCGCGCGGTCAAACCATTTCAGTTCATAGTCCAACGTGCTGGGCAGTGCTTTAGCGCTCGGCGGCAAACTCATCACGCTGTCGCGGCTATAGGTCTTGCCCGCCGCCAGCTCGAGCCCACTGAAAAAGTGCAGCAGCTTCGGCAGATCGAGGGCGCGCGCCGCGGCATAATCTTGCGACAATAACGGCGCCATGTTTGCCCGAATATCGTCGGCCAAGTGCGGGTCGGCGGACTGCGCATCGATATCTTTTAATACCCGGTCGATCGATTTTTCATAGAAGGACGAGAGCTGGCCCGGATTACCCAGCGTGGTCACCTTGCCGCTCTGAGTCGTATGATATTCGACCTTCTGACCCTCGATCAGCTTGCCGAGCTCGCTGGCCAGCCGGCCGGCCTGTGGATCGCCGGCGGTTTTGACGGTCGCCGGGCCAAAGGTCCATTCGATAAGGGTCCCCTCGCCCGGACCTGGTTTGACCACCATGTCGACGTCCATTTCCGACGTCTGCGCCATGACGAAGGCACCGTCTCGTGTGCGTTCACGGGTTTCCATCACCTCGAGGCGATAGCTCGCACCGTCGGGAAAGTTGGCGGCGATAACAAGCGACCCTGCGGGCACCGACGCAATAACCGGATCTGGTTCCGGGCTAATTGCTGCCGTGTCCTGCGCGGGGCCGGCCGCCTTGGATTGGTACAGATTTAGCCCGACCGTTTTTACCGCAGCGGGATCGTCATCGGGCTCGGAGAGTTTTTCATCATTATCCAGAGACGCCGTCTCAAGTGGCGCGCCCGCGCTCGGTCCAAGAGATTTAGCAGCGGCGGTGACTGGTTGCCGATCGGAGGGGATCATCACGGGTTCAGAGGCCGGCTCGAGGCGGCTTTGGGGCGCCGGGCCAACGCCGTTCGCTGCCGCCCGGTCGAACCAGAGTTTCGCTTTCGCTAGATCCTTGGTCAGGCCACGTCCGGTCTGGTAGAAAACACCTAGATTGAATTGGGCCTTGGCGTGATCTTGTTCGGCCGCCTTGCGCAACCAGACCAGCGCCCGGCTATCGTCACGCGGCACGCCCCGGCCGTCGGCATACATTATACCCAGATTGTACTGCGCCTGGGCGTGGCCATGCCCGGCCGCCAGTCCATACCAGCCAGCCGCCTCGCTCGGATCGGCCGGCACCTCGAGCCCTTCCTCATAGATGGCCCCGATATTAAATTGCGCCTCGACATTACCGGCCGAGGCGAGGGGTCGCCATTGCGCCACGGCAGCGGCAAAATCACCCGCGCGCGCGGCCTCAAGACCCTTCTCGAAGTTCTGGGCGCCAGCGGATAAGGGGCCCATAAAGAGCCCAAAAGCAGCAAGTGGTACAACAATCCATCGTTTCATGGTCGCCAAGCTATCATCGATTATTGCAGGCCCAAACCCTCGCCTAGAGCCGGCAGGCGGCCCTACTGATTAACGCGGATTTGCAGCCTTTGTCTTGTCGAAATACCGAGCATTTCGATGTCCCTGGAGAAGCCGATATTTTTAGGCCGGCCGGTCTTGAGATCGAGTTCATAAACCGCGCCCTCGGACGTCCCGGCTGAGCCAAAATTGCTGAAATTCCTGTAATGCCCTAAGTCGTCGCCCCAGCCGCAACATTCGGCAGTTCGGCTTCAATATCCACCAGTTCGTCCTCGAACGCGGTATCCGCGGCAATAATTTCGCCCCGTTGCAAATTGGCAAAGAACGTCCGGCGCGAGATGTGGCCGCTTTGCACCGCTTGGATTAGCG
>JBLHHE010000278.1:0-4068 GCA_047616465.1 Alphaproteobacteria bacterium | reverse complement strand
CAATGCCGGGGTTAAAGAGGGTCGGCTGCTGATCGCCGGCAAGTCCTTGTCCGATGGCGGCGAGGAAGGCTTCTGGGTGCCGAAATATCTCGTCGACAAAGATCCATCGCTGGCGACAATCGAGGGGGTCATCGCCAACGCTTCCATGTTCAAGCATCCGGAAGACCCGGATAGCTCGATGTTCATGGGCTGCCCGTCGGGTTGGGCCTGTCAGATCTCCGCTGGCAACCTGTTCAACGCGCTGGATCTAAAAGACGCCGGTTTTCAATTGGTCGATCCAGGTTCCGGTGCTGGCCTCGCCGGGTCGATCGAGAAAGCCTACAACCGGGAAGAGCCATGGTTTGGCTATTACTGGGCGCCGACGCCGCTGCTTGGCCGTTTCGAGATGGTCAAGGTCGATTTCGGCACCGGCATCGACTTCGAACACTATCAGGACTGCATTTCCCAGAAGGAATGCGAAAACCCGAAACCCACGATGTATCCGCAGTCGCCAGTGCAGACCGTCGTGGCGGCCGGCTTCGCCAAAAGGGCGCCGGAAGCTTTCGCCTATCTGCAACGCCGTTCGTTCACCAACGCCTTCATGAACGAGTTCCTGGCCTGGATGGACAAGAACCAGGCTGATGGCGAAACCGCCACGATCCATTTTCTGCAGACCGAAGAGGAGGTGTGGACGAAGTGGGTTTCCACCGACGTCGCAGCCAAGTTGCGCGCGGCAATCGCCAGTATGTAAACGTTATCGCTCCCGTCCGGCCGCACTATCCAGCTCGGTGAAATACGCCGGACGGGGATGGCGTGCCGGCGGTCGCGTTTGACCGCGCAGAACAACGGGATAGAAATCGATGCCTTCTTGGTTGACTGACTTTCCGCAGCTCGATCGCACTACTTTGGTTGATCTGCGCCGCGGCCTCGACCAGGCGTATCGCGGTTTCTCGCGCGAGTTCGGCGCTGAGATCGAGGCGTTTTTCGATCCGCTGCTGTTCTTTCTGGTGTGGTTCGAGAAGCTGCTGATCAACGCGCCGTGGTGGGTCGTCATCATCGGCGTCTGCGTACTCGTCTGGGCGTTGACGCGGTCGTGGAAATTGATCGTCGGCGTTGCTGTTGCCTTCCTGCTGATCGGCTTCTTTGGCATGTGGCAGGACACCATGAGCACTCTGGCGATAATCACCGTGTGCACCTTGGTCTCGATCGTGCTCGGCGTTCCCATCGGTATTTTGATGGCGCGGTCGAACCGGGTGCAGATGGTCGTGATGCCGATCCTCGACGTCATGCAGACCATGCCGGCCTTCGTCTATCTGATCCCGGTGGTCATGCTACTCGGCATCGGTAAAGTGCCGGGGGTTATCGCCGTCGTGATCTATGCCATTCCGCCGGTCATCCGGCTCACCAATCTCGGCATCCGCCTGGTCGACAAAGAGGTGCTGGAGGCGGCCGACGCGTTCGGTGCCAGCGCGTGGCAACGTCTTGTTGGGGTTCAGATACCTTTGGCGATGCCGACCATCATGGCAGGGGTCAACCAAACCATCATGATGGCGCTGGCCATGGTCGTGATCGCCGCGATGATTGGGGTGAAGGGGCTGGGCCAGCCGGTGCTGCAGTCGATCACCAACCAGTATTTCACCCAGGGCCTGCTCAACGGCTTGGCGATCGTGGCGCTCGCTATCATCTTCGACCGGGTGTCGCAGGCCTATGGTAAGCGCATCCAGAAACATCGTGGTAGCTCGATCCATGGCTGAGCCAAAGATCCGCATCGAGGGCCTCTACAAGATCTTCGGGCCTAACCCCGACGCGGCGATCGATCTGGTGCGCGACGGTGTCTCCAAGCAGGAGATGCTCGACGCGCACGGTCATGTGGTCGGCCTTAATAACATTAATCTCGACATGGCCGGCCAGTCCATCCAGGTGGTCATGGGGCTGTCCGGCTCGGGCAAGTCGACCCTCATCCGCCACATCAACCGCCTGATTGAGCCAACCGCAGGCCGGGTTCTGATCGATGGTCGCGATGTGCTGGAGATGTCAAAAGAGGAATTGCGCGACTTTCGCCGCCACCGGGCGTCGATGGTGTTCCAGCGATTTGCGCTGCTGCCCCATCGCACGGTCGCCCAAAATGTCGCCTTCGGCCTCAACATACAGGGTCTCGACAGCGGCGAAGTTGACGACCGGGTGGCGCGCTGGATCGAGCGTATCGGCCTCGGCGGGTACGAGGATCACTATCCCGGTCATCTCTCGGGCGGTATGCAACAGCGCGTCGGCATCGGCCGCGCGCTGGCGACGGACGCCGACATACTTTTAATGGACGAAGCCTTCTCGGCCCTCGACCCGCTGATACGCTACGATATGCAATCGGCGCTGCTCGATCTGCAGGCCGAGCTGAACAAGACCATCGTGTTCATCACCCACGATCTCGACGAGGCGCTGCGGATCGGCGATTCGATCGCCATACTGCGCGATGGCGAGGTCATCCAGCAGGGCGATCCCCAGTCGATCGTCCTCAATCCTGCCGACGATTATGTCGCCGACTTCGTCAAGGACATCAATCGCGGCAAGGTCATCAAGGTGGCGACGATCATGCGACCGCCGACCGATGAAGCCGAGGGTCCGGCAGTCGCTGCCGGCATGCTGCTCGACGATGTGGCGCGCATCATGACCAGCGAGGGCGCCGGCTGGGCCTGCGTGGTCGGCGCGTCGGGCGAGGTTATCGGCGCTGTTAGCACTGCCGACGTGATGGGGTCGATGGTGCGCCAGGCAGACGAAAGCGACACCGCCCAGGCGGCGCAGTAGGGCCCCGCGCTATACCCACCAACGGCTGCTGGCGCCGATCCGCGAGAGCGGCGGTACAACGGCCAGCTATATATTAGTTTTGCTGAACGACTGTTATTGGCTAATCCCGGTCATGAGTGGCGACGCCGAATCACGACCGAAATCCGCCCAACACCGGACATCGGTAGATTTAGGGGATTCAAATTTGAACGAAATCTACCGATCGTTAGGCCGATCCGCGCCACTGTTGCGAAACGGTAGGTGGTGCTATAGATTAATTAACATTCAGTAAGAAAATATAATATATAAGTTAAGAAAAGTAGGATAAATTATAAAAAACATTAGGTTCGGATAGAAATGGTGAAAGACGCCTTTCGAACGGAAGGTCGGGTGGACCAAACGGCGTGGCGCTTGCTGCGCGAGTTGCAGGCCGACGCGCGTCTGTCCTTCAGCGCCCTGGCCCGGCGGGTGGGTATGTCGACCCCGGCGGTGGCCGAGCGGGTTCGCCGTCTCGAGGAATCCGGGGCGATTATTGGCTACCAGGCCACGGTCGACCGCGCCCGGTTGGGGCGGCCCTTGGGAGCGTTTCTGCGCCTGACCACATCGGCGACCAGCTATCAGCGCGTGATCGCGCTGTGCGGATCCCTCGACGCCGTCATCGAATGCCATCACATTACCGGCGAAGACTGTTTTCTCATTCGATTAGCGGTGACCTCGGTGGCGGAGTTGGAGGACGTGATCTCGCGGTTCCGCCGGTTCGGCACCGCTCATACGTCGGTGGTGCTGTCGTCGCCGGTGACCGACAAGCCCGCCTCAGCGCCGTAGCGATGCGGCGCCCAAAGCGGTATGGATAAGGCCATGAGCTCGCCCCAAATAGAATTGGTCAAACAGGTGTGCGCCGGTGACCGCCGGGCCTTGGCCCAGGCGATCACGTTGATCGAATCGACCCGCGACGACCATCGCCGCGACGCTGAATTGCTGTTGGAGGGGCTTTTGCCCCACACCGGAAATTCGATCCGCCTTGGCATCACCGGTGTTCCCGGGGTGGGGAAATCGACCTTCATCGAAGCCTTCGGCCAATATCTTATTGCCGAAGGCCATCGGGTGGCGGTGCTCGCCGTCGACCCGTCGTCCCAGATCAGCGGCGGCTCGATCCTGGGCGACAAGACCCGCATGGAGCGTCTCTCCCAGATGCCGGAGGCGTTCATCCGGCCGACCCCGACGGCGGGAACCCAAGGCGGCGTGGCGCGCCGCACCCGCGAGGCGATGCTGGCGTGCGAGGCCGCCGGTTTCGATGTGGTGCTGATCGAG
>JBLHHE010000277.1:0-4085 GCA_047616465.1 Alphaproteobacteria bacterium | reverse complement strand
GCGTCAATATTACCCGGCCGGGGTAGCGGCGGGCGAATGCGCACGTCGGCGACCGGGATACCCGATCCAGACGCAGCCGCCGCCTCAAGGCGAGCGCGGTAATCGTCGAAACGCTCGATCAGGCCGTTCATCAGATCGTGCGGGCCGATATGCGGAATGTCTTGTACCTCCGCCGAGACGTCCACCACCTCGTCGCCCCGCAGGACGCCCAGCTTAAAGTCATCGAAATACAGCAGTTTCATTTCGTCCTCCCGTGTCGCCATCGGTCTGTTATCGACCGGGCGCAACCCTTAAGGCTGTGTCTTTGCAGACGCCTTCTTACGTGTATCGTCCGCCGTTTCCAACCCGAGAATGCAGGTATATCATTTTGCCGCAATCACCCCATCAGGAGGGCTACCCGTGCGCTACGAACTTTACTACTGGCCCAGCATTCAAGGCCGCGGCGAATTTATCCGTCTCGCACTGGAAGAGGCCGCAGCAGACTATATCGATGTGGTCCGCACTCCGGAGAGCGCCGGCGGCGGCGTATCGGCAATGCTGGATTTTCTCACCGGCGACATCGACCACCCGCCGTTCGCCCCGCCCATCCTCAAGGCCGGCAAGCGGGTGATCGCCCAGACAGCAAACATTTTGATGTTCCTGGGCGCCCGCCACAAATTGGCGCCGGCGGGCGAGGACGGCCGTATGTGGACCCACCAGCTTCAGCTCACCATCGACGATTTCCTGGTCGAGGCCCACGATGTCCACCACCCGCTGGCGAAGAGCTTCTACTACGAGGACCAGCGCAAGGAGGCGCGCCGCCGCGCCACCGATTTCGTCCCCGCGCGCTTGCCGAAATTCCTCGGCTATATGGAGCGGGTGCTAACGCAAAACCCGTCCGGCGACAAACATCTGGTCGGCGGCCGGCTCAGCTATGCCGATCTGTCGCTGTTCCAGATTGTCGAGGGTCTACGCTATGCGTTCCCCAACACTATGGCGCGGGTCGAGCCCGATTATCCGCGGGTGGTGGCACTACACGCGCGCGTTGCCGAACGGCCGCGCATCCGCGCCTACGCAAGCTCGGGCCAGCGCATACCATTCAACGAGCACGGTATCTTCCGCTACTACAAGGAACTCGACAGCTAGGAGAGCACAAAGCCGTCATAGCCGGCGCTGGCAACTTCTTCGCATTTCTGCGCATAGGCCGGCACGCCGCCGATATAGGGCATATACACCCGGGGCTTGCCGGGGACATTGGCGCCGACATACCAAGAGCTGCAGGTCGAGCGCAGAGACATATCAGCAACCTCGCCAACATGAGCGACCCATGCGTCCTCGGCGAACCCTTGCGCTTCGATCCGACCGAGCCCGTTGGCGCGCATATAGCCGATGCACTCGGTGATCCAGTTCACATGCTGCTCGATCGCCGGCAGCATGTTGGAAATAACGGAAGGACTTCCCGGGCCCGTAATCATGAACAGGTTGGGAAATCCAGCCAATGCCAGACCGAGATAAGCCCGCGGTCCGTCGCGCCATTTATCACGTAAGGCCACACCCCCAGAACCGCGAATGTCGATCTTAAGCAAAGCCCCGGTCATCGCATCAAAGCCGGTGGCGGACACGATCGCATCAACTTCGTAAACCCGGCCATCGATACTCACGCCGTTCTCGGTGATCGCCTCGACCGGCGTATCGCTGATATCGACCAGGCTGACATTGTCCCGGTTGAAGGTGTCGTAGTAGCCGGTATCGATGCACAGACGTTTACAGCCGATGATATTTCGCGGCACCAGCAGGTCGGCGACCGCCGTATCGCGCACGATCGCGCGGATTTTGTTGCGGACAAAATCGGCCACGGTCTTATTGGCATCCGCATCGAACATCAGATCGGCGTAGGCGGCCAAAAACGGCAGCCCGCCCGCCTGCCAACGCGCCTCGTATTCGCGCTCACGCTCTTGGGCCGATACCGCCAGGGCGGACGGCCCGCCAGCTTTGAATAAATTACCCGTCGGGGTTAGCTTCGCCTTCGCCCGGAAGCCGGCATAGTCGGCCTTGATTTCGCTCACCACCGTGGGATCGAGCGGCGCGTTATGGGCCGGCACGGCATAGTTTGGCGTGCGTTGAAAGACGATCAATTGCGCCGCCTGTTCGGCAATTACCGGGATCGACTGGATCGCCGACGAGCCGGTACCGATGACCGCGACGCGCTGGCCGGTAAAGTCGACGCCTTCAGGGGGCCAATGGCCGGTGTGGTAAACCTGCCCAGCGAAATCTTCCTGGCCCTTAAACTGCGGCTTGTTCGCCGCCGACAGACAGCCGGTCGCCATGATGCAATAGGGCGCCGACAGGCGCGTGCCGTCATCGGTGTCGATATGCCATCGGCGCGACTGATCGTCGAAGGTCGCCGCCGTGACCCGTGTATTGAACTGGATGTCCCGGCGCAGATCGAACCGTTTGGCGACATGGTCCACATAACGCAGGATCTCGGGCTGGGTGGCGTAGCGTTCGCTCCACTCCCATTCCTGCTGCAGAGCTTCGGAGAACTGATAGGAATACTGCATGCTCTCGACGTCGCAGCGGGCGCCGGGATAGCGGTTCCAATACCAGGTGCCGCCGACATCGCTGCCGGCCTCGACAACGCGCACCGAAAGCCCCATCTCGCGCAGCCGGTGAAGCGTATACATACCGGCAAATCCAGCGCCCACAACCACCACATCGAAATCGGTTGCTGCAGCCCGGTCATCGCCATTTTTAATTTTGCTTGCCATTCCGCCCTCTTCTTTTGTGCCGCGGCTCTAAGCTTCGGCTTGGGGTGTAAACAGTATCTTGCCGCTACGCCCGTCCCGCATAGCATGGGCGACCGCTTCTTTCGCTTGGGAAAGCGGATAGGTCGCTTCGACCGCAGCGTGGATCACACCCTGAACGACCAAAGCGCTCAGCAACGCATAGACCTGCGCGCGCTCGGCGGGTGAGCTTTTTTCGCTGATCCATTTGTGCAACCAGAAACCGGTCAGGGTAATTTCGCGAAATACGATATCGCTAGGCGGCACCTGGCAGGGCTTGCCCGAGAGTAAGCCATAATTGACGACAACGCCCTTGGGCGCCAAGCACGCAGCAAGCCGCGCCGTGGCCTCGCCCGCTACGGCGTCGATACCCAGCCTGATCTGCGCCCCCTCTGTGGCCGTCGCGACGCGACCCGCCAAGTCCGGCCCATCGACCAGCACCACATCGGCGCCGCACGCTTCCAGCATTGCCTCCGGTCCCTCGCGGCGGACAACGCAAACCGTGCGCCAGCCGAAATAGTGGGCGAGCTGCGCCAAATACTGACCGGTCGACGAGTTGGCGGCGTTCTGAATAACCCAGTCGCCCGGCTGCAACCGGACATACTCGGTCAACATCAGATAGGCGGTTGGCGGGTTGGCGAGCAGCATGGCCAGCTGCAGCGGATCACCACCGGGTGGAAAGGCTATGGTGACATCGTCTGCCTTGACCACCGCGAATTGGCGCCAGCCGCCGGGGCCGCGCGGCAGCAACAACTGATCGCCAGGGCTGAACCGGGTCACGCCCGGACCTATCTCAACCACGGTCGCCAACGCATCGTTACCGGGCACGGCGGGCAAATCCGGCAGATCGCCGTAGGCACCCGACAGGGTCAGGATATGGGACGGCGCGATGGGGGCCGCCTCGATGCGGCACAATATCTCGCCCGCCGCAGGATCGGCTTCCTCTAACTCAACCAGTTCAACGACTTCGGCCGGATTGCCGGTGCGCGAAAACTGGACCGCCTTACCGCGTATAGCCATCGAAACTAGCTGGCGTGCCGGTTCATGAAACCGGTGAACACTTGGGTGATCTCCGGCTCGTGGGGCGCCCAGTCTTCGAACGGCACCAGCGGCTGGTCTTGATCCTCGATCGGCAGTTGGTGCAATTCGCTGCCGGGAATCATCTCGTGGACGATCCGGCCGGCCGTCGAATCGTGCACCTTGTCGTTGCCGGGGATAATCACGACCGGCATTTTCATCGAGTTGAGTTCAGCTTCGGTGACGCCAAACACCGGCAAATCCTTGCCGGCCACGAACAGGTCGCGCCAGTTGGTCAGCGCGGCA
>JBLHHE010000276.1:0-4104 GCA_047616465.1 Alphaproteobacteria bacterium | reverse complement strand
GGTGGCCGAAGCCGCCCGAGCTCTGGGTAATCCGTCGGCCGCGGAACGGCTCGCCGATATGGTCTTGGGCCTCCTGCCGCGCAACGGTGACTCGGGTGACCCGACGGCGCCCCTACGGGAGGCGGCGGAATGAGAACGCTCCCGCTCGACATCGGTGTCATTCATTTTGTCGGCATCGGCGGCATCGGCATGAGCGGTATCGCCGAGACGCTGCATGCACTGGGTTACGCCGTTCAAGGCAGTGACGTCGCTGAAGGCGCCAACATCGAACGCTTGCGCGGCCTCGGCATCGAGGTATCGATCGGGCATCGCAGCGAAAATATCGACGGCGCCTCGGTGGTCGTCGTATCGACAGCGATCAAGTCCGATAACCCGGAAGTGGTAGGGGCCCGCGCTCTGCTTCTGCCGGTGGTGCGCCGCGCCGAAATGCTGGCCGAGCTGATGCGGCTAAAATGGTCGATCGCCGTCGGCGGCACCCATGGCAAAACGACGACGACATCATTGGTCGCCGCCGTCTTGGACGCCGCGGAATATGACCCCACCGTCATCAATGGCGGCATCATCAACGCCTACGGCACCAACGCGCGCCTCGGCGCCGGCGACTGGATGGTCGTCGAGGCCGACGAGTCCGATGGCACCTTCATAAAGCTGCCGGCCACGATTGCCGTGGTGACCAACATCGACCCCGAGCATCTCGATTTCTACGGCGATTTCGATGCCGTGCGCGACGCCTTTGCGACATTCGTCTCGAACATCCCGTTCTATGGGTTCGCGACCTTATGCATCGATCATCCGGAAGTGCAGGCGCTGATCTCGCTGTTGTCGGATCGCCGCGTCATCACCTATGGCTTCTCGCGCCAAGCCGATGTGCGCGGCGTCAATATCGCCACCGGGCTGGACGGCGTGACCTTCGATGTGGAAATCGCCGAGCGCGGCGGTGGCCCGGCGCGCAGGATCGAAGCGCTGAAGCTACCGATGTACGGCGCCCATAATGCGCAAAACGCCCTGGCCGCGATAAGCCTGGCGCTGGAAATGGGCATTGACGACGCGGCTATCCGCAAGGGCCTCGCCGAATTTGCCGGGGTCAACCGGCGGTTCACCAAGACCGGCGAAGTCGCCGGCGTGACGATCATCGACGATTACGGTCATCATCCTGTTGAAATCGCGGCGGTGCTCGATGCCGCGCGCAGCAGCACGCCCGGCCGAGTAATCGCGGTGTTCCAGCCACACCGCTACTCGCGGGTTGAAAGCCTGTTCGACGATTTCTGCACCTGCTTCAACGACGCCGACACTGTTTTCATAAGCAACATCTATCCGGCCGGCGAAAGCCCGATAGAGGGAGTGGACCGCGACGCGCTGGTGGCGGGTCTACGCGATCACGGCCATCGCGACGTGCGTCCACTCCCCGATCCGGAAAGCCTGGCTAAATTGATCGCCGCCACGGCGAAAGCCGACGATATGGTGGTATGCCTCGGCGCCGGCAACATCACCGCCTGGGCGCGGGCGCTGCCCGACCAATTGGTGCCGCTGCTCGAGCGCGAGACGGGGGCATGATGATGACCAACCGTCAACGCCCCAGCGAGCTGCTCGAACAGCTGCCCGAGGTGCGCGGCCGTTACGACGCACAAGCGCCGATTGCCCGCTACACCTGGTTTCGCGCTGGCGGACCGGCGGAAGTTCTCTATCGGCCGGCCGATGTCACGGACCTGGCCAATTTTCTGGCCGGCAAACCCGCCGATGTCCCGGTAACGGCGCTCGGCGTGGGCTCGAACATGCTGGTGCGCGACGGCGGCATTCCCGGCGTGGTAATTCGCCTCGGCCGGCCGTTTTCGACGATCCGCACCGACAGCACCCATATCCACGCCGGCGCCATGGCGCTGGATTACAACGTCGCCAAGGCCGCGCGCGATGCTGGAATCGCCGGGTTCGAGTTCCTCGCCGGTATTCCCGGAACCATCGGCGGCGGGCTGCGCATGAATGCCGGCGCCTATGGCCGCGAGCTTAAAGACATCGTGACCCAGGTAATGGTCCTGACCCCGCAAGGCGAGATCAAGTCTTTATCGCCCGAGGACTGGGCGCCGCGTTATCGCGGATGTGGCGTGGCAACCGATTGGATTTTCACCGGCTGCGCCATGACCGGCGCCTGGGGTAACAGCGCCGACATCGCCCGCGCGATGGAACTGGTTCAAGAGGCGCGTGAAGAGACTCAGCCGATCCGCACCCGTACCGGCGGCAGCACCTATAAAAACCCCAACGGCCAGAAAGCCTGGGAACTGATCGACCGGGCAGGTTGCCGTGGCCTGCGCCTGGGCAACGCCCAGGTCTCGGAGAAACACTGCAACTTCCTGATCAATCTCGGCGGCGCCACCGCTGCCGATATCGAAGGATTGGGCGAAGAAGTGCGCCGGCGCGTTCGCGAGGCCACCGGCGTCGAGTTGGAATGGGAACTCGAACGGATCGGCTTGCCGGCGGGAGGCCCGTCATGACGCGCCGGGTCGCAGTGTTGATGGGCGGCGTATCGGCCGAGCGCGAGATCTCGCTTAATTCCGGCCAGCAATGCGCGGCGGCCCTGCGGGAAGCGGGCTACACGGTCGATGAAGTCGTCGTGACAGCCGATATTAAGGCCCTTTTGGCGGCACTGGAGCCCTCCCCCGATGTCGCATTCAACGCCCTGCACGGACGCTACGGAGAAGACGGCTGCATCCAGGGCCTGCTCAACTTGCTCCACATTCCCTACACCCATTCCGGGGTTCTGGCCTCGGCACTGGCGATGGATAAATTCGCCGCCCGCACCGTTTTTGCAGCGCAAAATATCGGTATCGCCGACGCCATCGTCGCCACACCGGCAGACGTGATGGCGGGCGACGTGATGGCGCCGCCCTATGTGGTCAAACCGATCAATGAGGGATCGTCCGTCGGCGTTCATATCGTTCTCGAAGGCGACGACCGGCCGACCCTCGACGAGGGGCCCGACACACCCCAGCAGCTATTGGTCGAGCGTTATATACCGGGCCGCGAGCTAACCGTCGCGGTCATGGGCGCGGCCTCGGAACAAGCCCGGCCCCTGGCGGTTACCGAGCTTCGGCCGGTGTCGGGTTTCTACAATTACGAAGCCAAATATACCGATGGCAAAACCGAACATCTGATACCCGCACCGGTGTCGTCCGATGTCTACGACTTGGCCATGAATTGGGCTGCAGCAGCCCACCAAGCGCTGGGATGCCGGGGCGTTAGCCGGTCCGATCTGCGCTACGACGACGACAAAAATGAACTGGTGATGCTCGAGGTCAATACACAACCCGGCATGACCCGGCTTTCCCTGGTGCCGGAGCAAGCGGCGCACGTGGGAATCGCCTTCCCTGAATTAGTTGACTGGCTGGTGGAGACCGCACAATGCGACTGATCCCCTCATTTTTTAAGGCTAAAAAAGTGACCCGCCGGAAGCCCCTAAGCCGATTGAAACGACGGCGAATCGCCGTCGGTGTCGTACTCATAACGTTTGGGGGCGGCGTCAGTGGCGCCGTCTGGTCAGCCGTGGAAACGGGTTGGTTGGAACGACAGATGGAGATTGCGGAAAATCGCGTAATGGAGACGACCGCGCATGCCGGACTGGCGGTGCGGGAGGTTCTCGTTCGCGGACGCCAGATCACGTCGCGCGACGCGCTGATTGCCGCGCTCGATATCCATAGCGGCATGCCGATTCTGGCGGTTGAGATGGAAGAAGCGCGCCAGCGCGTCGAGTCCCTCGGCTGGGTTAAATCGGTGACCATAGCGCGGCGTCTGCCCGACACCATTTACGTGCAAATCGAAGAACGCAAAGCGTTGGCGTTGTGGCAGCACAAAGGCCGCGTCACCCTGATCGATCGCGACGGCGCGGTGATCCAACGCCGCAAGCTGGAGGGTTTCGCCGCGCTGCCCCTGGTGGTCGGTGAGGATGCGCCGGAAAACGCCGCGCCCCTGCTTGATCTGTTGCGCACCTATCCCTCGGTATCCGGTCAGGTCGAAGCCGCCGTACGGGTTTCCGGCCGCAGGTGGAACTTGCGCCTGCGAAACGGCATCGACATCCGTCTGCCGGCGGAAGACGTCGCCACGGCGCTCGATCGC
>JBLHHE010000275.1:0-4107 GCA_047616465.1 Alphaproteobacteria bacterium | reverse complement strand
TCTTGAACCCGGAACGGGTATCCATGCCCGATTTCGATATCGATTTTTGCCAGGAACGCCGCGATGAGGTGATCCACTATGTGCAAGAGCGCTACGGCTATGACCGGGTGGCGCAGATCATCACCTTCGGCAAACTGCAAGCCCGCGCCGTGGTGCGCGATGTCGGCCGGGTGTTGGAGATGCCCTACGGATTGGTCGACCGCATCGCCAAGCTGGTGCCCGCCAACCCGGCCAATCCTGTGTCGCTGCAGCAGGCACTCGACATAGAACCGCAGTTGAAGGAGTTGCGAAACAGCGACGAGAATATCGCCCATCTGCTGGACTTGGCGCTGAAGCTGGAGGGTTTGTATCGCAACTCGTCGACCCATGCCGCCGGCGTGGTGATCGGCGATCGGCCGCTGGAAGAGACCATCCCGCTCTATCGCGATCCCCGCTCGGAGACCCTGGCGACCCAGTTCTCGATGAAATATGTCGAATTGGCGGGCCTGGTGAAGTTCGATTTTCTGGGCCTTAAAACCCTCGACGTTCTGCAAAAATCGGTCGCCTTATTGGCCAACCGGGATATTGCCATCGATCTGGAAAGCCTGCCGCTCGATGACGAGGCCACGTTCAACATGCTCGCCCGCGGCGACACCACGGGGGTGTTCCAGTGTGAATCGTCGGGCGTGCGCGACGTTCTACGCAAGCTCAAGCCCGACCGGTTCGAAGACATCATCGCCGTTGTGGCGCTCTATCGGCCGGGCCCGATGGACAATATTCCCAGCTATATCAACCGCAAGCACGGCCTCGAGACCGTCGATTATCTGCACGAAGACCTCGAGGCGTGCCTCAGCGAAACCTACGGCATACCGATCTACCAGGAACAGGTCATGCAGATGGCCCAGGCCCTCGCCGGGTTTACGCTGGGCGGCGCCGATCTGTTGCGTCGCGCCATGGGCAAGAAGATCAAGGCCGAGATGGACGCCCAGCGCGACGTTTTTGTGTCCGGGGCCAAGGCGCGCGATGTGGATGAGGGCACCGCCATTCGCATTTTCGAGACCATCGCCAAATTCGCCGGTTATGGCTTCAACAAGGCCCACGCCGCCGCCTACGCCTTGATCGCCTACCAAACGGCCTATCTGAAGGCGAACTACCCGGTCGAGTTCTTCGCCGCCTCAATGACCCTGGACATGAGCAACACCGACAAGTTAGCGCTCTACCAGCAAGAGCTGGAACGCCAGAAAATCGTGCTTCTGCCGCCGGATATCAACCGGTCCGAGGTCGAGTTCGCGGTCGAAACGATCGATAACCCTGACCCCGAGGGCGAAGGCGGAGACCCCGTTGGCGCGGTGCGTTATGCGCTCGCCGCGATCAAGGGCGTGGGGCCTGCGGCGATGGACATGGTTGTGTGCGAACGCCAGGAAAACAGCCCGTTCAAAAGCGTGTTCGATGTCGCCGGCAGGGTCGATCCGCAGGCCTTGAACAAGCGCCTGCTGGAACATCTGGTGGCCGCCGGGGCGTTCGATTCCCTCGACGGCAACCGGGCGCAGGTTTTCCTCGGCATCGACCGCATTCTGGCGCACGCCCATGCCCAGAACGCCGACCGCCAGAGCGGGCAATTCAATTTGTTGGGTGACAGCGGTTCGGGCGGCGTGGCCGACGCGCCCCGGCTCACACCGGTCGATGACTGGCCCCAGATCGAGCGCCTGGAGCGCGAGTTGGATGCTGTCGGCTTTTATCTGTCGGCCCATCCTCTGGACGAATATGCCAACGCGCTTGAGCGCCTGGGAGTACCCCGTTTTGACAATCTGCCCGATACGGTTGCCGCCAACGGGGGGACCATGATCGTTATGCTCGCCGGGACAGTGCTCAACATTCAGCACCGCACTTCCCAACGCGGCAACCGATACGCATTCGTCCAGCTTTCCGATGCCTCGGGGGCCTACGAGGTGACCGTCTTTTCCGAAGTGCTGGCGGCGAACCGCGAAATGCTCGAAGCCGGCGGCAAGCCGGTCCTGTTGCAGGTGGCGGCGCGGCTTGACGAAGGCCAACTTCGGCTTACCGTCCAGTCGGTGCGCGACATCGACGCGGCGGCGGCCTCCGCGCCCATGGTGATAAAGATCTGGCTCGACGACCCGAAACCGCTGCCATCGCTCAAATCGATCATCGACCGCGAGGCCAGCGGCGAGAACGGCAACAAGGGCAGGGGACGGATCAGCCTGATGATCCCCTCGGCCGACCGGGAGGTCGAAGTGCGCCTCGACGGCGCCTATATGTGCACCCCCCAGGTCCGCGCCGCCATCCGCGCCATTCCCGGCGTGATCGAAGTGCAAGAGGCGTAACGCGGACCGCTGGATGACGGCCCTTCGCGGATACGGTAGGATCGGGTATCGTGGTTAGGGGAGGCATCAATGTCGACTAAACTAGACAAGAAAACCGCCGCCGAAGCGGCTGATCGTCCAATCGCGGCAAACAAGTTACTGCACGAAGACGAAAAAACCCGGATCACCCACTGGACCATGAAACCCGGCGAGCAGACCGGCTGGCATAGCCATGATTTCGATTACGTCGTGGTTCAGCTTTCCGGGGGACGGCTGCATCTCGATTATGCCGACGGATCGGAGCACGAGGTCGATTATGCGCCGGGCAATACATTGACGGGATCGGCGCCAGTAGAACACAACGCGATCAGCGTCGGCGATGAAGCCATCGTCTCGATCGAGATCGAGTACAAAAAATAAGCTCGGTAAAGAGGGAACGAAACCACCATGTCTGTAAAACTCGAAGAAAGAACGGCTGCCGAAGCGGCCGATCGGCCGATTGCGTCCTATGAAATTCTCATCGACAACGACAAAACCATCATCACCCTGTTCACCATAAAGCCCGGCGAGCAGACCGGCTGGCACCGTCATGAATTCGACTATGTTGCGGTCCAGCAATCGACCGGCCGGCTGCACCTGGATTATGCCGACGGATCGGTGCTGGAAATCGATTATACGCCGGGTGTGGCTTTGCCCGTATCGGCTCCGGTCGAGCACAATGCGATCAATGTCGGCGATGTCGATATCATCACCCTGGAAATCGAATATAAAAACTGAACCATCAAATCAACGAAAGGGAGAAAAATCATGTCCCAGCAACTCAAAGAAAAGAATACGGCCGAAGTGCCGGAAGAGAAGCTCAGCCACTACGAAGTGCTGCTCGATAACGACACCACCAAAATCACCTTCCACCACATCCGTCCCGGCGAGCAGTCGGGCTGGCATCTGCACGGCACCGACTATGTCGGTTACCACATCGAGGCGGGAAAGCTGCGCTACGAAAAGGCCGACGGATCGACCGGCAACATGATATCTGAGGTCGGCAAGGCGAACTTTTACGAGGTCGGCGACGGTTTCGAGCACAATGTCACCAATATCGGCGATACCGACATGGTAGCCCTGGAAATCGAGTACAAAAAGGGCTAGCCCCAACCTCGCCACAACGCTTGCATTTAGGGCCGGAGACCGCTATCACCCCTCGCGTACGGGGCTTTTCGGCTCGATGTGCAAATTCACATGCAGGATTTGCGGCAGTATGGGGAGACATCCCATGACTGTCGCTCCGGTGCCCTTAAACGGGCGACGTCCTGCAGAGGCTTAACCGGAGAAGGAGAGACCGAATGGCGGTCCCGACGTTTACCATGCGTCAGCTGTTAGAAGCTGGCGTCCATTTTGGCCACCACACGCGCCGATGGAACCCGAAGATGGAGCAATACATCTTCGGCACCCGCAATAAAGTTCATATTATCGACCTGCAGCAAACGGTGCCAATGCTCTATGCGGCGCTGAATACCACCCGCGATATCGCGGCGGGCGGCGGACGGGTGCTGTTTGTCGGCACCAAACGCGCGGCCAGCGACATCGTGGCGGAATCGGCAAAAAAGTGTGGTCAGTACTATGTAAACCACCGTTGGTTGGGCGGTATGTTGACCAATTGGCAAACCATTTCCCGTTCGATCAAGACCCTGCGCGATCTGGAAAACCTCCTCGGCGGAGACGAGAGCGGCGGGTTGACCAAGAAAGAAATGCTCAACCTCACGCGCCAACGCGATAAGCTTGATCTAGCCTTGGGCGGTATCAAGGAAAT
>JBLHHE010000274.1:0-4107 GCA_047616465.1 Alphaproteobacteria bacterium | reverse complement strand
TTCGACTTCCCCGGATCGGGCGTCGCCATGTCGATGTATAATCTGGACAGCTCGATCCGCGATTTCGCCCGCGCCAGTTTCAATTATGGCCTGCAGCGTAACTACCCGGTCTATCTGTCGACCAAGAACACCATCCTCAAGGCCTATGACGGGCGCTTCAAGGATCTGTTCGAAGAGATCTTCGAGGCAGAGTTCAAGGCGGACTACGAAAAGCGCCAGCTGACCTACGAGCATCGTCTGATCGACGATATGGTCGCCGCCGCCATGAAATGGGAAGGCGGCTATGTGTGGGCCTGTAAGAACTATGACGGCGACGTACAGTCGGACACGGTGGCCCAGGGTTATGGGTCGCTGGGCCTGATGACGTCGGTGTTGTTGGCGCCGGACGGCAAGACGGTCGAGGCCGAAGCGGCGCACGGCACGGTCACCCGCCATTTCCGCCAACACCAGCAGGGCAAGGAGACGTCGACCAATCCCATTGCGTCTATTTTCGCCTGGACCAGCGGGCTGAAATATCGGGGCCAATTCGACGGCACGCCTGAGGTTACGCAGTTCGGCAAGGCCTTGGAGCAGGTCTGCATCGAGACCGTCGAGGCCGGCAATATGACCAAGGATCTGGCGCTATTGGTCGGGCCCGACCAGTCGTGGATGACCACCGGCGAGTTCTTCGACAAGATCGACGATAATTTGAAGCAGAAGCTCGGCGGGTAACACAGTATCGTTTGAACGTACCCCCACCTAAATCCTCCCCCACAAGGGGGGAGGACTTTCTGCCGGTACGGGCCACGAAGTTAATCCCCTCCCCCTTGATGGGGGAGGGTTAGGGTGGGGGTGATTTATCGGACTATTCGGTGATTTGCTGGTAGACGGCCTTGGCTGCTTTTAGCAGGGCGTCGCGGCCGGTCTCGTCTTCGAGATCGCGCACCAATGCGTAAGAGTGCTCGGAATCGTTCCAATAGAACATCGATAAATCGTCGGCCAAGGCAAAGGTAATGTCGACGCCGTTCGCCGCCTCGCTGCGCACATAGAGCGTCACCCGCTCGCCATCGGTGTCCTCGAATACAAACTGCGCGGCGGGCCCGCCGGTATCCGGCAACACCCGGCTGCCGACTAGGCGGTAACCCAGAGACGCCAAGTGAGGCACCCTGACCTGCTCGCCCATGCGGGTGCTTAAATACTGCCCAATATCTGCGGTGCCCGTGGCGTTGGCCAGGCGTAAATCGTCGTCGCTGCTGACCACATGGGCGCTCGTGGCGCGTTCCATCAGCACCTGGGTATCGATCCGCGGCGTCGCTTCGGCGACCTGAACCGGGTCGTCGGCGCCAGCCGGAATCTCACCGCGCGCCACCCACCCGGCAACCGCGCCCGATAGCAGCAGCGCAAATCCCGCTGCGATCGCCGCGCCGCGCGGCAACCATTGGCGGCGGCGTCCAGTCAACGCATCGACGATGACCGGGGGTAAATCCTCGTTCAGCACACCGTCGAACAGTGCGTGCAGTCCAGCATTTTGGGCCCGGTAGCGCGCCACCCGCCCGGCCGCTTCGGCATTCTCCGACAACCACGCCTCGACCTCGGCCTGGCGCGCCGGATCGAGCTCGCCATCGACCAGCGCGTGCAATTCGCCTTCATCGATCTGCCGGTCGATCATTTGATCCTCCGGATCTGCGAGACGTTCTCGCCATCCAGGGTGCGGCGCAATTCTTCGCGGGTGCGCGACAAGCGCGACATTACGGTGCCCACCGGCACGTCGAGAGCTTCGGCGGCTTCGGCGTAGCTGAAGCCTTCCAACCCCACCAACAGGATCACCTGGCGCTGGGCCACCGGCAAGACGGCGATGGCGTCGGCCAGTTGCGACAACTCGAACGCCGATTCCTGCTCGGGCGGCGTGCCACGCGACAGCGCAGCCGCATCGAGGGGCTGGGTATCGGCGGTACGGCTAAGCCGGCGCATATCGTTGGCGTGCAAATTATGCATGATCGTAAAAAGCCAGGTTCTCATGTTTGTGCCGTCGCGCCACAAATGCAGCCGATCGAGGGCGCGTAAAACCACATCCTGAACTAAATCGTCGGCGGCAATACGATCGCGCATCAGCGCGATCGCATACCGACGGAGCCGCGGTATTTCCGCGATCAATAACTCGCGCTTATTATCCGTGCTCACATTCCATACCACTTACTTTGGAGCAACCGATGCGGCGGCCGAACGCACCAGGGCCGCCGATATTCAACTGCTTACTTTTTCATGGCATCCTTGGCCATTTCGTCTTTCTTCATGGCGCCGGGATGGGCAGCTGCCGGGTGATCTTTGGCCATTTCGTCCTTCTTCATGGCGGCATCTTTGGCCATCGTTTCTTCTTTCATCATTTCTTCTTTGGACATTTCGTCCTTCTTCATGGTCGCGTCTTTGGCCATCTCGGATTTCATGGCGTCGTCTTTACCCTGGGCGAGGGCCGCGCCCGATAGGGCCATGGTGGCAACAGCGGCGACGGCTAACATTCGTACAATCGACATTCTTCTAGTCTCCTGGAGTTTGATAAAAATTAGGCTTCCGAGGTGTTAAACACCGCGCGCCCGCGTTTATTCCAAAATTACGGCGTATTCGCGGCGAACCACGCTTTTTAATGAATTTTAGGGTTAATGGCTCATGGAGCGCATCGCGGCTTCCAAGCCGTCGAGGGTCAGCGGGAACATGCGCCCTTCGAATAATTCACTGACCATGCCGGCCGACGGGAAATAGCGCCAGCGGTCCTGGGGCAACGGGTTGAGCCAGGCGGCATTGGGGTAGGTGCGCAGCAGCCGACGTAACCAGACATTGCCCGCCTCCTCGTTCCAATGCTCGACGCTGCCGCCCGGATGAGCGATTTCGTAGGGGCTCATCGCGGCGTCGCCGACAATGATCAGCTTATAGTCGGAGGGATAGGTATGAAGCAGGTCCCACGTCGCCATGCGCCGCGACTGGCGGCGGCGGTTCTCGCGCCACACGGATTCGTAGACGCAATTATGGAAATAATAATATTCGAGATGCTTGAACTCGGTGCGCGCGGCGGAGAATAGCTCTTCGCAAGTGCGCACATGGTTGTCCATCGATCCGCCGACATCGAACAGCAACAGCACTTTCACCGCGTTATGGCGTTCGGGCACCATCTTGATATCCAGCCAGCCGCCATTGCGCGCGGTCGATGAAATGGTGTCGTCGAGGTCGAGCTCTTCGGCGGCGCCTTCGCGGGCGAACCGGCGCAGCCGGCGCAGCGCCATCTTAATGTTGCGGGTGCCTAATTCCACATCGGAGTCGAGATCGCGGAAAATACGCTTATCCCAAACCTTCACCGCCGAGTAATTTCTGTTTTCGTCCTGGCCGACGCGCACGCCCTCGGGGTTGTAGCCCTGGGCGCCAAAAGGCGACTTGCCCTCGGTGCCGATCCATTTATTGCCGCCCTGATGACGCCCCTTCTGCTCTTCGAGGCGCTGGCGTAGGGTTTCCATCAGTTTTTCCCAGCCACCGAGCGCCTCCACCTGCGCCTTCTCTTCCTCGGTGAGAGCCAACTCGCCCATCTTACGCAGCCATTCCTCGGGAATTTCGGCAACATCTTCGTCGAAATCGGGCGGTTCGAGGCCGCGGAATATGTGGGCGAACACCTGATCGAAGCGGTCGATATGGCGCTCATCCTTGACCAAAATAGCGCGTGACAGATAGTAGAATTCCTCGACCTGATAGTGGCCGAGCCCGCGGTCTAGCGCTCCCATCAAATCAAGATATTCGCGGAGCGAGACCGGAACATCGGCTCGGCGCAGTTCGAAAAAGAATTGGGAGAACATGGTATCGGCGGGGGCCTATTGGCCCGCCCGCTCCCGGCGGTTGAGGAACGCCAAACGCTCCAACAAATGCACGTCCTGCTCCGATTTCAGCAGCGCGCCGTAGAGCGGCGGGATCAGCTTGGCCGGATCGTTGGTGCGTAACACTTCGGGATCGATATCTTCGGCGACCAACAGCTTTAGCCAATCCAGCAGTTCCGACGTCGAGGGTTTCTTCTTCAATCCGGGAACATCGCGCACATCGTAGAAAACCTGTAACGCCTCGCGCAGCAGGTTTTTCTTGATGTCGGGATAA
>JBLHHE010000273.1:0-4111 GCA_047616465.1 Alphaproteobacteria bacterium | reverse complement strand
CCAAAGGATTTTACCTTACCAACGAGAGCAACCATGGGTTTTGATAAGCCGGCGGACGGGGCCAATCGATGGAAGGTCGTTAGCCTTACTTGTGCGTTAGCGCTGGCCGGGCTCTTCGTCCTAAGCGGCTCGGCGCCGGCGCAGGAACCATCGGTCACGCAGCTCGTGGAAACGCGCGGCCTCGACATAGCGGCGGGGACGGTCACCTTGCCCCTGCATCATGGGCGCATGCCGGGCGGCGAAGCTGTCTGGTTCATCGTGCTCGATACTGACGACGCCGGCACGGCGGAGCAGCTTGGCATTAATTGGGCGCCGAAACTCGCCAAGGCCGGCGGCACAGCGGTGCGCGAGGCGGGGCCGGGGCAGGGCGGTGAGCTGTTCCAAGTAGGCGCCGTCGATTTCACGCCCGAGCGACGGGTCGTTCCGGGCGATGGCGATAATCCGTTCCCGCCGCAAGCCGCCGAACCCGGTTCGCGTGGTGATGCGGACTACACGCCCTTGTTTCGAGATACTGAATCGGGCCACGTTTTCAACGCGCCGGTTTTGGCGTATGGCGTCGAAGGGGACGCACTCGACCAGTTCTGCGGCGGCAGTCCCGACTATTCCCAGGTGCACGACAAGGTGGTGAGCATTTGTCCGCGCGATGGCAACGTGACCCTGGCGCTGACCGAGGGGTTCAGCCACGGAAATCGGATCGTCTATCTGTCGACCGAGTCCGATAACGCTTGTGTCGCGGCGCTCGAAGGGGCGACCCATGCGCCGGCCCTATCCGACATTGAGAGCGGTCTGGACGATACGCCGGACAGTGCGGTCGAGCCGATTTTCGTCGTCGTCAATGGCGCGACCGGGACCGGCAACGCCGACCGTCAGGGATTGGTGGGCGCGCTCGCCGACGGCATGGCGCCGCTCAACGTCGTAGGCGATATCCCCACATTCGGTAACGGCTATAGCCCTCTATGGGATTCCCATCCCGTGGCGTGGAGCGACCAGGCGATCGCCGGCGGGGATCGGAAGTTGCTACGCGACGGTGACGTTATCGCCCAACTGGCAAGCCGCGGTCTGCTGACCGGTCCGGGTGGTCGCCCGGTGGGCGCCGAGGGGGTCATCGTCAATTGTCCCGTCATCGGGCATTTGCGCTGAACTGAAGGCACCGTATCCAACAAAATTGATCCAAACTTATCGGATTGGGTTCTAGCCTGCGGCTTTCTGCTGTTTTGGCGGGCTCAGCGGCCCGATCGAGGTGCAACCGGGGTAGATCTTGGTGTGGTCTTCGGCCATCAGGCCCCACTGGGACAACGCACCAGGGCCGGTCGGCGCCACTTGCTCGCGGGTTGGCTGAGTTTGCGCGTTGACCAAATCGCCATCGGTCCAATGTTCGACCTTGAAGCCGAACGGGTCGCGCCAGTAATCGAAAATCTGGCTGCCCATATAGTGCCGTCCCACCCCCCATGAGCGGTAATAATCCTTGCTCTCTAGATAGTTGCCGCCGAGAACGACATCGTCCATGTCGATCACTTCGTAGGCGGAATGGTCGATGCCGATAGCGCCCGGACGGGCCGCCAGTCCGACCGTGTGATGGTCGGTATAGTCGCTGCCGCGGTCGCATTTAAGAAAGCCCACGACGACATTCTCTGGCCCGCCATCGAACACTTCGTCGGAAACCATCATGCCGAAATGACGGTTATAGAATTCGCGGCATTGGTGGTAGTCGCGCACACGTAAGACGACATGGCCAAGCCGGCGGATGTGCGCCGGGCCTTGTTCCGGCCGCTGCACCGCACCTTCGCGCCTTCGCTGACGGTCGGTGTTCAACGCCAGTTCCTCGCGCACAGGGATCTCTGCCACCGGCTCGATACCGTGGACCACTTCGATCTGGTATCCGGTTGGATCGATCAGCCGGACCCGCTTGCCGCCGCCGGGCTCGTCGATATCTTCGACTTGCGACACGCCTTCGGCGGTCGCCAGTATGTGTAGATCGTCTTCCGTCGCGGCTTGGAACGCTATTCCCGTACAGCCCCGCTCGGACGCCAGTTCGGTAATGTAGAGGTGGTTATTGGGTCCGGCGCCGCGCAGGTAAAGCGCGTTGTCGGTGCGCTCCGATACCACCATGCCAAAGTCGGTGAGAAATTTTTCCATCACATCGAGATCGGTGGTGCGGTAGCGTACAAATGCGAGGTCGTGAACTTTGATCAATGGCTCCACTTTTCTTCTCCGGACTGTAGGGTGCCGATTGGGCGATTTTTAAAGGGCGCGTTTGTATAGCGGATGATCGGCGGGCACGGCTGACAGCGTGGCCTGTAAATGCCCGGTGAGCAGAGTGCAGGCACGCTCGGTCTCGCGCGAAACGACAGCCTGTGCCAGCGCTCCATAACCGTCGGCTTCGAGCTCCGGCCGGGACAGTTCTCTGCGTCCCTCGCAGCGCACCGCGAGGCGGAAATAGCGCTCCTGCTGTAAGGAAAGCGTGTCGCAAATTTTTTGCAGCCAGGGCGAGGCGCAGGCGGAAAGGAGGACCGAATGGAATTCGCGGTGGCGCAACTCGACCCTGTCGAAATGGGCTATTCGATCCCCCGTCAGGGCGCATAGACGGCGATCGGTCACCCGCTGGAGCCGGTGCAGTGCGCCCAGTA
The DNA here is from genome assembly GCA_047616465.1 of Alphaproteobacteria bacterium. Classification (GTDB taxonomy): domain Bacteria; phylum Pseudomonadota; class Alphaproteobacteria; order UBA6615; family UBA6615; genus JABDJY01. The sequence continues at coordinate 1,484 of JBLHHE010000273.1, read as the reverse complement.
TCCGAGCTTCCCAATCCTCGGTGCCGCGCGAGATCGACAACCGGAGCGCCGCTGTCTCATTGGGAATGCGAGCCTCGACGATCGCCTGTAAGCCCTCGAACGAAACCGGTGTGACGCGGGCCCCGCGGTGGCTTTCGGCCTCGATAAAGCCCACCTCGGCCAACCGGTTCATCGCCTCGCGCAGCGGACTGAGGCCGACATCATAGCGCTTGCGCAATTCGTCGATCCGCAATCGTGCGGCAGGCGCCAGGATACCGCTGACGATTTCATCGCGCAGACGGGCCTCGGTGACGTCGGACAGGCTGGCGTTCTGCGATAGTTCATACTGCTGCCGCAGAGAGGGTAGGTCGGAGGGGGCGTCACGTAGGATCATGGTTGCTTCCGAATGGGGTTAGTTCAAAATTCTGACAAGAACCAGAGAGATGTCCGGGACTGCAGTGATCAGGATCAAGACCAGGACCATTGTCAGGGCGAACGGTGCGGCGCCGTAAAAGATATCGTTCAGTGAAATACGCTTATCGTCGAGATTGGTTTTGATAACGAAGCACGCCATGCCCAGCGGCGGCGTCAGAAGGCCGATCTCGACGGCGATGATGGTGACGATGCCGAACCACACCAGATCGACGTTAAACGATAGCATTAAGGGGACCGCCAACGGCACCATAATCAGGATATTCGAGGCCGCGTCGAGAATGGTGCCGAGCAGGATTATCGCGATCAGGTAGGCGATCAGGATGCCGGCAAAGCCCAAGCCGCTGCCTTCCAGCCATTCTCCCAAAAATGTCGGTAGCCCGGAAAGCGCCAGCATATTAGCGTACAAGTGGGCGGAGATAATCAGGAATGAAATCGAACCGGCGACGTAACCGGTCTCGACCAGAACCCCCCAGAACATACGCCCGGTCAGCCGCCGCTTGATCAGCGATATGACCAGGGCGCCCAGCGCCCCGACACCCCCAGCCTCGACCGGCGTGAACACACCGCCGTAAATGCCGCCTAGAACGACGACGATCAAGCCGATGATCGGGACGACTTTCGCCAGCATGACGCCGGGCGTGTCGAGCTCCAGATCGCCGCTCAAGTCGCGGGTGATCTGCGCGTTCGCCGAGGTGAAACCCGGCGCAAAGCGCATCAGCAGGTATACGGTTGCACACAGCGCCACCGCCAAAATGAGGCCGGGCAGGATGCCGGCGGTGAAGAGATGGCCGATCGAGACTTCGGCGATAATGCCAAATACAATTAGCAGCAGGCTCGGCGGAATTAGCATGCCGAGGATCGACGAGCCGGCGACGACGCCGACCGAAAAGCGCGGGCTGTAGCCGAGGCGCAGCAGCTCGGGAACGGCAATCTTCGTAAACACGGATGCCGAAGCGATGGTTGAACCGTTGACCGCGGCGAATACGGCGTTCGCACTTACCGTCGCCATGCCCAGCCCGCCGCGCACGTTTCGGAAAGATTGTGCGGCGACATCGAAGGTGTCGCGGCCC
>JBLHHE010000272.1:0-4117 GCA_047616465.1 Alphaproteobacteria bacterium | reverse complement strand
ACAAGCGCCCTTGATAGTCGGCGGCGCAACGCGGCGCGCGCGAGCAGGCCAGGGCGGCATCGTCGAGCTGGCCGCAGCGGCACGGGTTCATCGCCGCCACCATCTGGAAGCGCGCCGGAAAGGCGACGTGCTGGTTGGCGCGGGCGATCACCGCGCGGCCCGACTCGATCGGTTGGCGCAACGCCTCCAGGGCCCTTCGGTCGAACTCGGGCAGCCCATCGAGAAACAACACGCCGCGATGGGCCAGGCTGACCTCGCCGGGCCGCACCCGGCAGCCAAGTTCTTTACATCGCCGGGAAAATTTCTCGAACCGTGGCGCAACCAAAATCGTAGGGGGTACTAAAGATGAGTGCAGCTGTTCTCCTGATATTAACAATAGTTCTAGCCGTCATCGTACTGGGCTTTTTCGGCATCATTTTGTGGAAAATGCTGAACAACGACATCACACTTAACCAACTGATCAGCGAACCGGATGGCAAGGCCAGCCTATCCCGTTTTCAATTGCTGCTGTTTACGTTCGTCGTTGCCGGGCTCTTTCTTATCTTGTCCCTTCAGAAAGGCGCATTTGAGCCAATCCCAGACAGCGTGCTGGTTCTAATCGGCATCAGCGGCGGAGGCTTTGTTGTATCTAAGGCGGTTGGCAAGTCCATGAATGGCGACGTGCCACCGAAATAGGATCCTGCTCTGCCGTCCTTACGCCGCCCCTAAAACCCAAACAATTCCGCCGGGTTGTCGCTCATGATCTGTTTGCGGGTCGCCGCGTCGGGCACCCAGTCGAGCATCAGGTCGAAGATGTCGGCGTCGTTGGGCATGGGGTCGAAATGGTCCGGGTGGGGCCAGTCCGAGCCCCACAGCAGGCGTTCGGGCGCGCGCGACACCAGGGCCTGGGCGAACGGCAGCGTATCGGCGTAGGGCGGGCGGTCCTGGGCGCTGAACCGCATTGGCCCCGAAAGCTTAATCCAGCAGCGGCCGGTCTCCAGGCAGTCGAGCACGACCCTGAAACCGGGCGCGTCGATGCCGTCTTGCGCCGGTTGCCAGCCCATATGGTCGATGACGAAATTACCCGGCGTGGCCAGCATGGTGTCGCGCCAGGCCAGGGCCTCGTCTTCGCCGCGGAACCAGTATTGCGGGTGCCAGCCCAGCTCGTGCACCCGGGCTATCATTTTGGTGTCGATCTCGGGCGACCAGCGATAGGCAAACCGCGCGCCGACCACGCCGGCCCTGTCGAGAATTTCCAGCTCACCATCGGTAATATTGGGCGCCGGCATGGCGATGCCGCGAAAGCGCTCCGGCCCACGGCATAGGGCGTTGAGCATATATTCGTAGCAATGGCCCTGCATCAGCGACTGCACGATAACCCCGCGCGAGACCCCCAGCGTGTCGTGCAGCGTCATCAAATCATCGACCGTGCTGTCCTCGACATCCAGCGGCCGGGCAGGATTGAACGGAAACCGCGCCTGCGGCCCGAAGATATGGAAATGGGTGTCGCAGGCCCCCGGCGGCGCTTTCAGCCGTGGCATTTTGGTGTTGCGGTCGGGCGGCGGCGATAATTTACGGTCCATGTGGTTGTCACTCCCCTGGGGCGTCCAGTTTATTGTTGCCCGACAGTGAGCCGATATTGGCGCGCGGCGTCAACCAGCGATGGAACATTGCCTTGGGGTCGTTTTGGCGTAAGTATGCGGGGTATGGTTGCGTTCAACGGGAACAACGCTCAAGAGGGAGAAATCTAATGGATGGAAATGTTGCGCTGGCAAGAATGCCGCAAACAGCGAAGGCGCGGGGCAAAATCGCACCGGCAAAGTTCGCCCATGTTGTGCTGAAAACACCGCCCGAGCGCGTGACGCTCATGCTCGATTGGTACAAAGCGGTGCTCGAGGGCGAGGCCATGTACGAGACCGACGGTATGGGTTTCATCTGCTATGACACCGAACACCACCGTGTCGCCGTTATCGGTTTCCCGGGTACGAAAGAGCATGTCGACGGCCTAGCGGGTTTGCACCACATGGCCTTCACCTACGCCAACCTAACCGATTTGGCGCACACCTATAACCGGCTGAAGGGCGAAGGCATTACGCCCGAATATTCCATCAATCACGGCCCGACCACGTCGATGTATTTCTTCGATCCCGACAAGAACATGGTCGAGTTGCAGGTCGATAACGTGCCGGAAGAGAAATTTGCCGAATATTTTGAAAACGGCGAGTTCACGGCGAACCCGATCGGCGTCAAATTCGATCCCGATGAGTTGTTCGGACGCCTCGCCGCCGGCGAGTCCGAGGAATCGCTGCTGCCGCGCCCGCCGGGCGACGCGCCGCCGCTGGATGAATTTCCGCAGAACTAAATATAAGTATCGAGGCCCGCCAGATGGCGGGCCTCTTGCTTTGGGGCCCTATTGGCGCGTGTTGGCGTGGCGCGACTCGATGGCGTCCCAGATCAGCGCCGACAGATTCGATCCGTCATAGCGGTCGATCTCCTGAATACCGGTCGGCGAGGTGACGTTGATCTCGGTGAGGTAATCGCCGATCACGTCGATGCCAACGAAGATCAGCCCCTGTTCTTTTAAGGCTGGCCCGATGGCGGCGCAGATATCGTGCTCGCGCGGTGTCAGCACCGATTTCAGCGGCGTACCGCCGACATGCATGTTGGAGCGCGCCTCGCCCTCGGCCGGCACCCGGTTAATGGCGCCGACCGGCTTGCCGTCGACCAGGATGATGCGTTTGTCGCCTTGGCGGACTTCCGGCAGATAGCGTTGGGCGATAATCGGCTCCCGATATAAGTCCGTGAACATTTCCAGCAGGGCGGTCAGGTTTTCGTCGCCCGGCTTGATGTGGAACACGCCGGCGCCGCCATTGCCGTACAGCGGTTTGACGATGATATCGCCATGCTCGGCGCGGAAGGCCTTGATGTCGTCGCGGTTCGAGGTGATTAGGGTCGGCGGCATCAGCCCGTCAAAATGGGTGACGAACAGCTTTTCCGGGGCGTTGCGCACCGATACCGGATCGTTCACCACCAGGGTCTGGGGATGGATGTGTTCGAGCACATGGGTCGCGGTGATGTAGGCCATATCGAATGGCGGGTCCTGGCGCATCAGCACCACATCGACCCCGGCCAGATCGAGGATTTCCTGCCCGCCCAGGGTAAAAAAGTTACCGGCCTCGCGGCGCACCTTGAGCGGCTGCGCCCGCGCCAGCACACGGCCGTCGCGCAGGCTTAGATTCTGCGGCAGATAGTGGAATAGCGCATGGCCGCGGGCCTGCGCCTCGAGCGCCAGGGCGAAGGTCGAATCGCCGTCGATGTCGATCGATTCGATAGGGTCCATTTGAATGGCGACGGCCAGGCTCATACGCGTTCTCCCGAAACTAAGGCGCCGCACGATACCCCGCCGCCGCCGATCATGGCAGGCCTATCATTGCAGGGGTCTCGGGGGCCGTCCAGCGGGCGCGCGCAGCCGCTGGGCTGTAATCTAATTTAAACGGTTACGCAGCTCGCCGATCAGTTGCGCGACCCGGTGTTTGTCCTGCGGCGACAAGGACAGGTCGCGGCATTGCTCCAGCGCCACCATCGCGGCGCCTAAATTACCCAAATGGCTGTGGAGCAAGCCCGCTTCGTGCCACAGTCCCGCCGTCGCCGGTGCGAACGCCAGCATATCCTCGACGACCGATAGGGCCTCTGCCACTTGTTTAGATTTGAGCAGGCGCACTTTCTTGTTGTTCTGCAGCCGAATGAGAATGTCGCGGTTGCTCGCTGGCGCGTAATGTTCCGGCGACAGTTCGGCATCGTCGCCGTGGGTGGCCTTCAGCAGGGCGCGCATGTCCGCGATTTCGATCGTCTTGCCGCCATTGAAGGGGTCGAAGATGGTGCGCTGGCCCGCCTCTTCCAGACGCAACAAGAAATGACCCGGAAAGTTTAACCCTTCGATATTCCACCCCTGGGCGCGGCCCGCGTGAATGTAGAGAATTCCCAGCGCAATCGGCAGTCCCTTGCGCCGGTCGATGACGCGCATCAGGTTGGCGTTCTGCAGGGCGTCGTAGGACTGGCTGTCGCCGGCATATCCGTGGTCGGTCGACAGGACCTGGTTGAGCGCGCGGTGTTGGGTCGTATCCTCGGGGCCGCCTTG
>JBLHHE010000271.1:0-4140 GCA_047616465.1 Alphaproteobacteria bacterium | reverse complement strand
GCGGCGAACCAGATGGCCTCGATGATCGGCCGGCAGTCGGGCAGGTCGGGGTCGACCTGTTCGACGATCGCGCCGAGATCTTCGAAAACCCTGGCGGCTGCCGCAACGGCATCGGCGACATCGGCGTCGGCCCAGCCATTGCTGCCCAGGGTCGGGCTGTAGGCGATGCGCAGCCCGGCGACGCCGTCGTCGAGCCCGTCCAGATAGTCGCGGGCTTGCACCGGCGGGGCCATGAAATCGCGGAAATCCGGCTGCGCCAAGACGTTCAGCATCGCCACCGCATCGGTCACTGTGCGCGTCAGGGGGCCCATATTGGCCAGGCTGCCGATATGGCCGGGCAGGGGATAGTTGGGCACCACCCCGAAAGTCGGTTTGTGGCCGAAGACGCCGCTGAAGGCGGCCGGAATGCGGATCGACCCGGCCGCGTCCGACCCCTGATGCAGTGGCCCCATGAAGGCGCCCGCCGACGCCGCCGCGCCGCCGCTCGAGCCGCCCGGCGTGCGCTCCGGGTTCCAGGCGTTGCGGGTAATGCCGGTGAGCGGATTGTCGGTGACGCCCTTCCAGCCAAATTCCGGCGTCGTGGTTTTGCCGGCGATGACGGCGCCGGCCTCGCGCAGCCGCGCCGTTGCCGGGGCGTCCTCGTCCCACGGCCCCGCCGGATCGGTGGTTTTCGAGCCGCGCAGGGTCGGCCATCCTTTGGTCAAGGTGAGGTCTTTTATGGTGACCGGTACGCCGTCGATGGGGCTGTTCGGCTCGCCCTTCAGCCAGCGCGCTTCCGAGGCGCGCGCCATGTCCAGCGTGGTTTCCTCGTCGATCAGGCAGACGCAGTTCAGGGTGCCGTTATGACGGTCGATCTGACCGAGCGTCGCCTTCGCCATTTCAACCGGCGACGCATCGCCGGTCTCAAAATGTTGCGCCAACTCGACCGCGCTCATGGCTAACAGATTATTGGACATGTCTCTCCCCTTATTCCCGCCAAATCACCGTTCATTACCTTGGCGGTTTGGACCGTTATGGAAGAAACTATATCCTGTATGCGTTGCCGGTGCGACTTCCGCTGTGCCACCAAAAACCGGCATCGCCAAACAAGTTATTCAAGCGCGAAACAAGCGCTCGATCGGCATTTCGGCCGCGTCCTTGATCGGGCGGGACAGATAGAATTCAGCGAGAAGATCGCCCTTGGCCTCCAAGCCGGTCGGGTCGATACCCCGGTCACACAGTTGTTCGAGCATTTGATTCTGCTCATCGGTCGAAGCGAACCGGCGCTGAAAGAAAGTTTGGTCTGCTAGTTTCTCGGTAACATAGCCCCAGTCGTTCAGAGTCTCTTCGATGGCTTCGAAGGGAAACATCCGCAGAACGAAATTACCCATCCACGGCGAACGTCCCTGCGTTATGGCTGGCAACAGACGCTCGAAGCTCGTCTCGGTCACATAGCCAACGCATCCGGTCGATGCCACTAGATCGACGGACGCCAGTTCTTCTTCCGCCGTCGCCGATAGCAGGTTGGTTTCGAGATTTATGGCAAAACCCTCATCCAACAGGCCCACATCTTCGGCATAAGCAATAGCGTTTTCCGCCAGGTCGAGCCCGATTACTTCGATATCCTGGGGTTCGCCGAGATCGGCGAAAAAGCGCCGGTCGTTTGCAATGACCTCTGCCGATGTGTCGTCCTCCAGTTTCTTCTGGCCCCAATGTTCAAAGAGTTCTCTCATTGAAAGGTCGTGCTTTAGAATTGCAGCGTTGACGCCATAGGAACAACCCAGATCAAGCACGCGAACCGTATCGTTGCGGAGTTGCTGTAAGTGAGAGATCAGTTGCTGGAAAATGGGTTTGGCAGTGCTCGGTATTGCATAGCCGAGTTTTTCCAATTCACCGAAATACATCCTCGGGTCAGTCTGGTTGTAAATATGATCCATGTTGGCTTTCGCCTCATTGATCTCCTCAAAGGCCAGATCGGCAAACATTGGTCGTCTCTCCCATTGTATCATTGTTGCCCTGTATCCGTCCGGGAATGCCGTATGGCAAACTTCGATCGACACGCTGCAGCTGCATATGAGCGCGAATGCACGACATCGCTACGAGGGCCAAAAGTGGTTATTTGAGCTTGATTGGAGGAACCTAGCACATCTATCCGAAAACAGAAACGAGAGCAAAAATCTACGGTTGGAGCACAACAGCGAAATGGCTGTTTTAGGCTATTTTCCGCCGTCAGCGCCCCTGGCCGGATACGGCCGGTCATCCCCAAAACCCGGAAACCGGCATCGATCGGGTACCAGCTGGAGGGCGGGTTTTGAGCCCTTTCCGCCGTCGGCGAGCTGTGGCTTGAGGTATCGACTGCTGGTGGGAGTAGATGGCAAACTGTCCTATTAATAGTCATAAATGGGACAGTTGAAGGTGCTGACACTGTCTACACCACGGCAGCTTACGGGTGTAAACCGGTCGTGAGCGGGCATGGGTGACGACGGCGGGAGTTGACCCATATCAGACATCAGCCCCAAATAGAAACGGCCCCGGAGGGCCGCTCTTAATCTATCTGCGGTTTTGCCGGAATGACCTGCAGAGGCAGTCTGCAGGTCATTCCGAAAAGCTGTAATTCGTCACTCTGCGTTCGAGACTTTACGGCCATCAATTTCGGCGACATCGTCTCGCTTCGGCATACCGCCACGCGCCACCCAGCTATAGCGTTCGTCCAGGCTTGGCGCGAGCGGGCGGCGCCTATGGTCGGGTAGTGCAATCCACAGACGCAAAAGGTGCCGCCGCCGTGCCAGTTCGTCGTGATCCTCGAAAGCACCGCGCGCATGCAACGTTGAGTGATTATTGACGAACTGCATATCGCCTTCCTCGAAATCCATCGACAGACGCAGTTCCGGACGTGCAGCGGTCTCGAGCGCATAGATGAAGGCCTCGCGCTGAAGCTCCGACAATGCGTAGGCATCACCGAAACGCGCCGTGCCTTCGAGATAGGCGAGGTTGGTAAAACGGTTCGCAATTCTGCCGTTGCGCGCACTGAACATCGGCATGACGTACCAGCCCGCTTCCCCCTGTGGTTCCTCGCCACGCCAGTCGACATGGAAGGGCTGGTACAGCACGTCCAGCAGATCAGGCCGCTCCTCGCGCATCACGTTATGTAGCGTCGCGGCGCTGACCACATGGCTGGTGCCACCCGATTTGGCGGTAGACAGACAAAACAGGCCAAGAATGTCGACCGGCAGCATGTCTGTGTGAAAATTAAGCCTCGCCGCCGTCTGGTAGCCGCGCGCTTCGGCCTCGCCGATGACCCGGCCTTCGTCGCGGACATGGCCGATCAGGTGCCCGCGCGAATTTTGTGAGACCGGTCGACCGATATGCGCTGCAATACCCCAGTAAATCAGCTCGCACTCCCCAGCCGTATATCGCTCACGCGGCAGGCCACGCAGCAGGGCCATGCCGAGGCCTTCGGAAATCTCGTCGATCATTCGGTTGATTCGGGTCGCAAAGGACGGCAGGGGAAAAAGTTCGGAGCCGAACGGGACCCGCGCACCGGATGCACGGGCAAACGCCAGGGCGGCATCGATCTCATCCAATGCTGCTGAATCGAGCTCGAAAATCCAACGCGGGTCGTTCTGAATATCCGGGCCACGCCAGGCGTCAGGCGTCGTTATCCTGTGGCTTACGGTCTCGGTCATTTGGTCGTTCCTCCGGCAACCCGCACCTCTTGATCAACAACCGTTACGGCATTCATGGAAACGCCTCAACCCAAAATCGCCGGCTATGGTCGCGATCTTTCCGGTGTCTTGCATGGCAAGGTCGCCCTGCGCGCCTATCTGACCTCCAAAGCCCTTGGAGAACGGCCGCAGCATTTACGCCATGTCTGTTATTGGGGGCAAAGCTGCCGTAACTCGGGGTTAGCGTTCACGACCGGAAATGACCCATTTGAGACATCTGATCTATCCAATAGGCTTATGTATGGATAAACACATGGCAACTAGTTCGTCCAAACTCGCCTCGTCCGGTGGTGTCTCGACGGTTGCACTTAGATGGTCACGCTCGCTCAATGCATGTAGATGGTCACGGAGGAGTTTAGTTAGGCGGGCAGCTCCTGTCGGCGTTGATTCGACTGCCTCCATGTGAGTTTCACCGATATTTACCCAACCGAAACTT
>JBLHHE010000270.1:0-4142 GCA_047616465.1 Alphaproteobacteria bacterium | reverse complement strand
ACCTGCAAGAATTCCGGCGCGGTGACAACCAGCACGCCATCGACATTGGCCTCGCCGCCGGTCTCGTAGAGCAGCGGAATGTCCAACACAACCAACGGCGCGCCCGCCCTAGCCTGATTACGCAAAAACCGCTTCGCCGCCGCGCGGACACGCGGGTGCAATATCGCCTCCAGTTCCTTGCGCGCGGCGGCATCGGCGAACACCGCCGCCCCCAGCGCCTGCCGGTCAATGGGCCCGCCGGCCCCCTCGCCGATCACGTTGGGAAACCGCGCCGCGATCTCTGCTCGCACCTTTCGGTCACCCGCCAGCAGACGATGCACCGCGGCGTCGGCGTCATGGACCGGCACACCGAGCCGGCGCAACATTTGAGCCGCGGTCGATTTCCCCATGCCGATTGACCCGGTAAGACCCAGAACGAACAAATTCGCCTCCGTTCCCGCTATAGCCCGGCCAGTACGGCCCGACGCAACCCGGCATCGACAACAGGGTCGGCCCCGAACCAGGCGCGAAAGCCCGGCCGCGCTTGATGGAGCAACATACCCAGCCCATCGACGACAGGGTTGCCACGGCCCCGGGCTTGGGCCAGCAGATCGGTTACCAGCGGCGCATAGACGATATCGTTGACAGTGGCGTCGTTGGGTAAATCCGTCAGATCAAGGTCGAGCGGTTCTTGCCCCGCCATCCCCAGCACCGTCGTATTGACCAAGAGCCCCGCTTCGGCCAAGGCGCCGGCGCGGTCATTCCACGCGCAGAGGGTAGCGCACGCCGCCAACCCCGGCAGGGTTTCGGCCAACGCAGCAGCGCGTTCGGCGGTGCGGTTGACCAGGCGAATATCGGCCACGCCACAATCGAGGAGGGCGGTACAAACAGCCCGGGCCGCACCCCCCGCCCCCAAAATCACCGCAGGACGGGCCGACCATCCCGCCGCCACCTGATCCGGCACATGGTCGCGTAAATTCTCGATGAACCCGAACGCATCGGTGTTCGACCCCGCCAGCGCGCCATCATCGGCAACCACAATGGTGTTGATCGCGCCGATCCGTCGCGCCGTATCATCGATCTTGTCGACCAATGCCAAGGCTGCCTCTTTATGGGGCACGGTCAAATTCACCCCCCGATAGCCTTCCTCGGCAAGACTGGAAAGCGCATCCGCCAAGCCTTCCGGTCGCACAGCGATGGCCTCGTACGTGCCCTTGATCTTATATTGGGTAAGCCAATGACCATGCAGACGCGGCGATAATGAATGGGACACCGGCCACCCCATGACGCCCGCCCTAAGAGTATCGCTGCCAATATCGCTCATGACGCAACCACGCCGTGATCGCGCAGCACCTCGAGCAACGGCAACAGGGGCAAGCCGAGGATCGAAAAAAAGTCGCCCTCGATATTGCTGAATAATTGAGCGCCCAAACCTTCCAATTTATACGCTCCTACAGACTCGCATATCTCATCGCCCATACGCTCAATATACCATTCTATGAACCCATCGCTTAGGTCGCGCATATCAAGATGGGCCTGGTCGTTGTGATGCCAGATAATCGCCCCGTCGCACGCCACGGTGACACTTGCCACCAGCGTGTGGCGACGCCCGCGAAACGCCCTCAAATGGGCGCGCGCCTGATCGAGGTCGCCGGGTTTATCAAACAGCTTGCCGGCGCATTCCAAGATCTGATCGGCGCCAATGACCAGCGCATCGCGATGGCCCCGCGAGACCTGCTGCGCCTTCATCTCGGCCAAAGTCTCAGCCACCGCGAAGGGCGGAGCCCCTTCCTGGGCCAGGGAGAGCTTCACATCGGCTTCATCCACATCTGACGGAACGATCTGATGGGGCACCCCGGCGGCGCGCAAAACCCGGGCGCGCGATTTACTGGCGGACGCCAGGATAACGGTCGGCGCGGAGGTCTCTGCTGATGCACTCATGGGCGTGGTGTCTTCAATCGTTGGTTTCAGCATGGCGCGCCAGCTGGGCCATCACCGCGGCGGCGGTTTCTTCGATCGAGCGGCGGGTGACATCGATGACCGGCCAGCGCCGTTCAGTGAAATAGCGCCGCGCCTCGGTAATCTCCGCGCGCACCCGCTCCGGGTCGATATAGGGTGTCTCGCCTTCTTGCTGCAGTAACGCCAATCTGGCCCGGCGCAACTCAACCAAGCGTTTAGGGTCGTTTGTCAGACCAATGACCATGGCGTTTTCAACCCGATCAAGGACTTCCGGTAACGGTATTCCGGGGACAAAGGGCACGTTGACCGCCCGCACGCCGCGGTTCGCCAAGTACAGGCATGTCGGTGTTTTGGAGGTGCGCGAAACGCCGACCAGAATGACATCGGATTGGTCATACTCTTCGGCCCTTTGGCCATCATCGTGCGCCAGCGCCCAATCCATCGCCTCGATCCGCTGGAAATACTCGGCGTCCATTTCATGCTGGCCGCCAATACGGTGCAAGGGCTGCGCATCGAGAAACTTGCCGAATGCCGTGATCACCGGATCGAGGACAGAGATACACGGCACCTTGAGGCGACGGCAGCCATCGCGCAATTGTTCGCGCAAGGCGTCGTCGACGAGCGTAAACATAACCGGTCCCGGTTTTTCCTTGATCGCCTCAAGCACGACATTCATCGCGTGTTCGGTGCGGGCCATCGGCCATACATGCTCGACCGGTTCGACATGCTCGAACTGAACCAGACACGCGCGGGCAACCGAATGGATCGTCTCCCCCGTCGAATCGGATACCAAATGCAGATCGAAAACCTGGCTCGTGTCCGATTCTTGTGTCGATTTCGGCCCGGTCATGGACATCACCCCCTGTTGAAAACTATCAGGTAAGGTGGATAACCCAACCTTTTATTCACATGGAAAAAACATGTTATCGAACGCAAGTTTATCATCAACAGGGTGATGCGCAGGCGAACACAATTTCCCCGCCTCCGTGGATCAAATGATGAGATACATTTATCCCCATACTTGTCCCCGCGTTGACCTTTTCCAGAAGATTGCGAAACAGCGGCTTACCCACTAGTTGCGCAAATTTCCCACAAAAATATACCTCACAAGCGCAAATCGCACAGCGCGCGAATAACTCTGCGGATCAATCATTCATACCGCTAATTCACCGGACCCACTACATCCACATCCTTTTAAATCTTAAATCTTTATTAAGATATTGGCCTAGCAATCCAAGGCCTGTTCCGCATAATGCCGCTTCCAATCAGACACCAAAACCACCATCGCAACCACAGAAACGATCATCGTGTGACCAAACTTTTTCTTGCCGCATTGGAAGGACAAACCCTATCGAGACCGCCGTTTTGGTTCATGCGTCAAGCGGGCCGGTACCTGCCCGAGTATCGGGAAATCAGGAAGAACGTGTCGTCGTTTCTCGACCTGTGTTACACGCCTGAATTGGCAGCTGAAGTTACAGTTCAACCGGTTCGCCGATTTCATCCTGACGTCGCAATTTTGTTTTCAGATATTCTTGTAATCCCAGATGCGCTCGGCCAATCGGTTAAATTCAGCGAAGGCGTAGGGCCGCAACTCGAGCCCGTTAGATCGGTTGACGATCTGGAACGTTTATCTTCGAGTGCCACGAACACACATTTATCACCGATTTTCGAGACGGTGCGTTTAGTAAAAGCGAAATTACCCGACGATGTCGCTCTGCTTGGTTTTGCGGGGGCCCCTTGGACTGTGGCGACCTATATGATCGAGGGGGGAACTAGTCGCGATTTTGCACATACAAAAACTTGGGCGCGCAAAGACCCTGAAGGGTTCGACAGACTGTTGGCATTGCTGGTTACCGCCACGAGCGATTATTTGATCGGCCAGATCGATGCCGGCGCCGATGCGCTTCAACTGTTCGATACCTGGGCCAGTGCGGTTCCCGCCGACCAGTTCGACCGCTGCGTCGTCGCCCCAACACGACAGATTATCGCCAATGTTCGGGCGGCCAGACCTGGCACTAAATTTATTGGATTTCCGCGTGGCATTGGTCCGGCAATTACCCACTTTGCCGATGAGACTGGCGTGGATGGCGTGAGCATCGATAGCGCGCTGTCCCCGGCCTATGCCGCAAAAAAACTACAGCCCTCGTACACCGTGCAAGGCAATTTGGATCCGATGGCGTTGCTGGCCGGCGGGGACGCGATGT
>JBLHHE010000269.1:0-4151 GCA_047616465.1 Alphaproteobacteria bacterium | reverse complement strand
AAATACCGCCGTTCGGCCGGGGCACGGTGGCCCTTGCCCAAGTGGCGGCAGGGCTCACCGATAGCGGTTCCCTGACCTCGATTGCCGGCGGGGGCGATACCGTGGCGGCGCTTAATCACGCTGGGGTCGCCGGCCGCTTCAGCTATGTCTCGGGTGCCGGCGGCGCCTTCTTAGAGTGGCTGGAAGGTAAAACCCTCCCCGGTGTGGCGGCGCTAGCCCGCTAGGGTGTGTTCAACTAAAAAATATTGTGAGAATCCGTCTAGGCGACGGAACGCTGCTTTGCTACCGGCCGCGCCGGTATGTGGGGCAGGGTTTCGAGTTGGCGCAACAGGTCCAGATAGCTGGGGTTGCGCCGCCACCGGCTGAGCATCAGTTTCGCCGCGTCGACCCCCATCTGTTTGTAGAACGCCGTGGCATAAGCGCATTCGTTGATGTTGCTCTCATCCAGCCCCACGCGCGCTTTGCGCGTTAACGTCAGCACTTCGCCAAATACTTCCGGGTCGAGATCGATCGCCCGGCACACGATGGCCAGGCCCTCGCCACCGGGTTCGTATAAAAGCCGCTGCAACAACTTCCGCCGCAGCCCTGTTTGATACTCGAGAACACGTTCGAATAAGGTCACTTCGCTTTCCCGCAGAAGGCGGACGATAAGATCGCCATCGGGGTCCCGGCCCTCGGCCAGATGTCTGGCCACCCGGTCGGTCGCTGTTAGATCTTGATCCTCGTCATCCTGCGCTTGGATCACGGTGTTCACAGCGACTTCCATCGCCGTATCGATTTCAGTGGGATCGACGTCGAAATGGTCGACGATGTGCACCCGCAGCGCTGCCGACACCCACCAGTACATTTTCTCGGCTAGATCGGCGGGTAAGTCGCTTCGGTGGATCAGCGGCTTTTGTAAGCTATCGATCCGCCGCGATTGTTCCACCAAATGAGCCATGGTGTCGCGCGCGATTTTCGCGTTGTGATTTTCCAGCAACCGCTTGATCACCGTTTCTTCGCCGGTCTCGACGAGCGCCTCGCTGACCATGGTGCTGACCGAATCGCGCATCGAAACGGCGAGTTGGTGCTCCAGGGTGCGATGGTGAATGATGGCGACTAAATCCTGATCGCGCAGAACACGGCTTTTGAGCAGAAGCGGAAAGGCGACTTCGCTTTCGTCGTTCGCCAAAGCGATGACCAAATCGTGCGGGGCGTCGGCCTGGTTGGAAAGTTGAATGGCCAGATGTTTGCGCACGCTGACTTCCACGTCTTGGACGAGCTGGCGCAGAATGTTGGTCATGATCGTCTGTTCGGCGTCGTTCAGGGTGCCGGTGGCGCCAAAAAACAGATCGCCAATGATATCCGCCAGCTTGGTGCGGCTGCCCACAGACTTATCGCGCGCCAAACGCATGAGCGTCTCGACGTCTAATTCGCCTTGATCGTGGATCCCTGTTTGCACGAATTTTTCCCTTGCGGTGTCAATAAGTTATTGCGTTCGGGGTATTTTAGCCTGCACCGCTTTACCAATCGGTAAAGGACGATAACGACGTTCTTTAGCATTTTATTAAAATTTACCGCGTAAATTGACGGTCTCGATGACTGCATCGGATTCCCATGAACGTCACAAATTCAACCTCTACCCTCCAAGCCCTGCTTCGGCAGCTTGATACTGCTGCTCCGGCACCGGTTGCGAAGGGAAAAAGTCAGCAAATTCAAAAGGCTGAAGCGGGACCTCCGCAGGTTACGCCATCCGGCCAGACCGATTTCAACCCCAATTCTCCGCGTGGAAGCTACTTAAATATCGTCGTATAACGACTTGCCGCTTGGCAAAAGCCGGGCAAGCGGGCCAAAATTGGCCCATGACAAACGATGATTCCAGCGCCGCCGCCGGCCCGGTCCACATTGCTATCCCCGCGGGGGACAACCGCGAACGGCTGATGTGCCGCGATTGCGGTTTTATCCATTATCAAAATCCCGTGGTCGTCGTCGGGGCTGTCGCTACATGGAACGAGGGGGCTGAGCCTTTCGCTGAGCGCATTCTGCTATGCCGGCGCGCGATCGAGCCCCGGACCGGGTTTTGGACCCTGCCGGCGGGCTATCTCGAGCTGGAAGAGAGCACAGAGGCCGGCGCCATCCGCGAGACCTGGGAAGAGGCGCAGGCGCGCATTTCGATCGATCGTTTGTTGGCGGTCTACAACGTGCCGCGACTCTCGCAGGTGCAGACGATCTATCAGGCGACCCGGTTGTCGCCGGACATTGCGCCGGGCGAGGAATCTCTCGAGGTCGGATTATTTGCGTGGGAGGACATTCCCTGGGACGAGATTGCCTTTCCGACCGTACGCTGGGCGTTGCACCAACATCGCTCGGTCATCGGCCAGGTCAATTTCGCCGCCTTCGATAACCCGTCCGCCGAAACCGCCGACTATTTCTGACTAGTCGTCGGATGCCGGAGCCTTGGCTGCGGCTGCAGTTTGCTGACGTAAGATCAGCGGTGTCTGCGAGCCGGCGAATAATATCGTCAGCGGCAGCACGCCGAACAGTTTGAAGCTAACCCAGAAGTCGGTGGAAAAATTACGCCAGACCACTTCGTTCAGGATGGCGAGAAGCACGAAGAAGACACCCCATCGTAACGTCAGTGTCCGCCAGCCCTTATCGTCGAGTTGGAACGCCGAGCCAAACAACGGCTTTAGCAGCGAACGCTTGAAGACCAACCCTCCCAACAGGATGACCGCAAATAAGCTGTTCACCAGTGTCGGTTTGAGCTTGATGAAGGTTTCGTCGGCCAGGACCAATGTTAGGCCGCCAAAGATGACGACGAAGAAACCGCTCACCAGGGGCATCACCGGCAGCCGGCGTTCGAGGAACCAGCCGGCGAAAAGTGCGACAACGGTGACAATCATGAAGGCGCCTGTCGCTTCGAACAGGCCTTGCTGTGCTGTCGCAGCGGCGTCGCTCGCAAGCCAGAGCCCGCGCAATTCCGGCAGTCCGCCACGACCGTTCACGACGAAGAAAACCACCAGCGGTCCCGTTTCGATAATCAATTTAAGCCAAGGTTTCATGGCCGGGAACTTATGCCGTAATTGTTGCGAGGGAAAGACCGGGCGTCGGCTCAGTCTTGCAGACCGAGTAAACTTTCGGCGAAGTCCTGTGCCGCGAAGGGACGCAAATCGTCAGCGCCTTCCCCGACGCCGATGGCATAGATTGGCAGGCCGAAACGGTCGGCGAGCGCGACAATAACGCCGCCGCGCGCGGAACCATCGAGCTTGGTGACGACCAATCCGCTGACGTCGACAAGCTCCTTGAACGTCTCGACCTGGGCGTGGGCGTTCTGTCCGGTGGTGGCGTCGAGGACCAACAAGACTTCGTGGGGGACAGCGGGGTCGATCTTGCGTAGGACACGGATGACCTTTTCCAGCTCGGCCATCAAATCGGCCTTGTTATGGAGCCGGCCCGCGGTATCGATGAGCAACACGTCGGCTCGTTCGGTGCGCGCATATTCCAAGGCATCGAAGGCCACGGCGGCGGGGTCGGTCCCGGTATCCTGGGCGATGACGGTGGCGCCGGTGCGCTCCCCCCACAGTTTCAGCTGGTCGATCGCCGCGGCCCGAAACGTGTCGCCCGCCGCCATCACGACCGACTTGTCTTGCTCGCGCAGCCGTTGGGCGAGCTTGCCGATGGTGGTGGTCTTACCGGTGCCATTGACGCCGACGACCAAGATCACCTGTGGACCTGTCTCGGGCTGGGTCATGGCGTCGAAAGAGCGTGCGACCGGCGCCAGAATTGCCGCGATATCGCTGGCCAGCGCGGCCCGGATCTCTGTGGCGGGAACGTCGGTGGCAAACCGGCGGTTGGAAACCTGTTCGGTAAGCCGTGCCGCGGTCTCGACGCCCAGATCGGCGGCAATCAGCAGGTCTTCTAGGTCTTGCAGGGTTGCGGTGTCGAGTTTCCGTTCGGAAAATATGCTGCCGATACCATCGGCCAGGCGGCTCGATGATTTGCCCAGGCCGGCCCGCAGCCGCCCCAACCATCCACTCGGTTTTTCGCTCATGCGGCCGAGCGTTGTGCGAGGGCGCCGACGAGCTTGTCGCCGTCACGCCCGGTGATGCGAACCGGCAGTAGTGGGCCCGGCTGGGCGCCGGCGACCAGCACCGGCGCGAAATATTCTGTGC
>JBLHHE010000268.1:0-4162 GCA_047616465.1 Alphaproteobacteria bacterium | reverse complement strand
GCGCCGACGCCTCGACGGCGGCGAGCCGCGCCGCCTGGGTCGGCCGGGCCCGCGAACATGTGGGCTCCTGGTACCAGCAATATAACGAGCTGCTGACGTCCGAGGAGGCGCCGACGCGGCCCGAGCGCATCTGCAACGATCTGTCGAAGTATCTGCCCGACGATGCCTTCGTCGTCGTCGACACCGGCCACGCCGGCATGTGGATGGGCGGCATGTACGACCTGCGCGTACCCAGCCAGAGCTACGTGCGGTGCGCGGGCCATCTCGGCTGGGCGTTCCCGGCGGCGCTCGGCGCCCAGCGCGGCGTGCCCGACCGGCCCGTGGTTTGTTTCACCGGCGATGGCGGGTTTCTGTACCACGTCGCCGAGATCGAGACCGCGGTCCGCTGGAATATTCCGGCCGTGATCGTCGTGAACAACAACCACTCCGGCAACCAGTCCAAGGCTGGTTACGACGCTGTCTATGGCGGCACGCAGACCGAGCGGGCCAAGGAACTGTGGGTCTGGACCGATGTGAATATCTCCAAAGTCGCCGAGGCATTCGGCGCGCAGGGCCTCAGGGTCGAAAAGCCGTCCGAGTTCGCGCCGGCGCTGGAGAAGGCGATCGAGTCGAAGCGGCCGACGATCATCGACGTTGTGACCGACATGGACGCGCAAGCGCCGTTCGCAGTCAGCTAGGGAGAGAGCCATGTCGACAGACTTGCCAATGACGACGATCCGCCGCGTCGTGACGGGAACCGACGCGCAAGGACGCTCGAAAATTGTATGGGATGGGCCGGCGCCCAACGCCAACCATCTCGCGCTTGCCAGCCGCACCCACAATACCAACCTGTGGGTCTGGGACCGCCCGACGCTGCCGCTCTCGGGGGCCCAGGACCAGGGCGACACGCCTTACGAGTTTCCCGGACCGCGCGGCGGCGGGCATGTGCGCGTCGTCGAGACGCTAGCGCGCCAGGATGACTACGACCCGTCGAGCGATCCCGACATCCATGAGGTCCACGAGCCGACACCGCGTCCCAGCGGGCGCAGTTGGGACCGGGGCGGCAAGACCTCCTATGCGGCGGGGATGCACAAAACCCAGTCGGTCGATTTCGGCATCATGCTCGCGGGCGAGCGCGAGTTGGTCCTCGATGACCAGACTCTGGTGATGAACCCGGGCGACATCGCGATCCAGGTCGGCGCCTGGCACAATTGGTCCTCGCCCCGGCTCGGCTGCGTCATGGCTTTCGACATGATCGACGCCGAATTCGTCGATGGGCCCCAAGGGGTGGTTCAGGGAAATGACCCGGTGGTCAGGCCGCCGGCCGACTTTCGACTTCCCGACGGCGTCAAGCCGGCGCGCCGGATCGTCACCACAGATCGCGAGCCGGGCCGCTCCAGCCTGGTCGCCGACGGCCCGGCGCCGGATGTGCGCTTCGATCCCGCGCGGCCGGGCTTTGCCTCGGCGCGATTGTGGGTGATTGATCGGGTTCCCGCCAAGATCGTGCTGGAGACCCTGCACCTGCCGCACACCCTCGAGCCGCCGAAAGGCGGCGTGGTTTGCCGCGTCGTGACGTACCCGCCGGACGCGATCTGGCAGGGCAAGGTCGGTTCAGTACAGGTCGCGGCGTATTTCCAGGCCATGGGATCGGCCGGCGCGTCCACCTATTCGACCGCGGCGCCCCATCCGTATATGCAAAAGACCGAGACGATGGACTTCTGCTTCATCCTCGAGGGCGAAATCGACCTGGTTCTCGATACCGAGAGCGTGGCGCTGAAGGCCGGCGATGTGGTGGTTCAGCGTGGAACCAACCACGCCTGGAGTAACCTCTCCACGGCGCCTTGCGTCATGGCAGTCGCATCCCACGACGGCGCTTATTGAGCCTGTTATTCCCGGCGGGGCTTCGCATTTGAAGACATCCGGTGGCCCCCCTCGTCCTTCGACAAGCTAAGGATGAGGGGCCAGGGCCAGGGCTCACCACTAAAAACAACAAACAGTCCTCATCCTGAGCCTGTCGAAGGATGAGCTTCTAATTCCTGATCGACTCTACCGCCCAAATTTCGCATCACCCCGTCGGGAAACTCCCCGCCAACCCCTCATCAAACTTCCCATCGATCAGCACGAACAGCACTTCGCAGACTTCGTCCGAGTGGTTGACCCAGGCGTGGTTGGTGCCGCACTGCACCAATGTGTCGCCGGCCTTGAGGAGGAGGTCCTGGTCGTCGAGCATCATGGTGATCTCGCCCGATAGGATGATCGCATAGTCGATGGTCTCGGTGCGGTGCATCAGCGGGTGGTGGCCGCCGCGCCCGAAGGTAGAGGCCGGCTCGTTGCCCAGGGCGGTGAAGGCGGCGCGGGCCTGCTCGACGGTCATATTGCGCACCGCGTCGGTCTCGGGGGCGAAGCGGTTGATGCGGATCACCGTGCCGTTTTTGGCCGGCATCTGGCGGCGCGGGCCCAGTGTGGTCTCTTCGTGCTGGGCGACGATGGCGCACGGCATCTCGCCGGTGCGCCAAATATCGGTCGACATATCCTGGTCGTTGCGCGGATTGACGTGGACGAACGGCGCCGGGCCATCCGAGAGTACCGTCGCCTTGCCGTTGGCGTCGTGGCCGGTGACCACCCGTCTGATTTCGTGTTGCATTTGAGCCTCCCCTGGTGTGCGTTTTTCGTCGCTATGACGACTAGATTAAGTGTTAGATTTCGGCGCGGCAATGCCGCGCCGGCGGGGGTATTGAGCCGCGTCGGGCAGATGGGGGAGTTGCGTGCGTGGTAAGTGCTGCCGAACAGCGATTTAGCAAAGGCGCGTGGCCGTGGGGCATGCTGGTGGCGGGGGCCTTCGTGGTCTCCACCAACCATGTTCTGGGCCGCTATGTCGGCGGCTCAATACCGCCCATGGGCCTGGCCTTCTGGCGGGTCGCGGTGGGGGCCCTGGTGCTGCTGCCGTTCGCCTGGCGCGATCTGGTGGCGCAACGGGGCGTCATTCTGCACCATTGGAAATTGTTCCTGGTGATGGCGGTGGCGTTCATGCCCCTGGGCAACGCCATCGTTTATCTGGGCTATAACTTCACCACGGCGTTGAATGGCGGCATCATCGCCACCGCCCAACCGGCCCTGACGGTGCTGTTCGCCTGGCTGATCCTGCGCCATACCATCAACCGCAAACAGGCCGTCGGCATCGGTGTTGCCGCGGTTGGCGTGCTGGTGATCATCACCCGCGGCGATCCGTTGACCTTGGGCACGCTGTCCTTCAATGGCGGCGATCTGCTGCTGCTCCTCGGCATCACGTCGTTTTCGTTTTATTCGGTGATGCTGCGCCGGGTGCCGGCCACCATCGGGCCGATGCTCATTCTCGTGGTCATCCAGATCTTCGGCACGGTCTCCCTGGCGCCGTTCTATCTGTATGAATCGCTCACCTATCTGACGGTGCCGGTAAATCCCCAGTCGCTGCTGGTCATCGCCTGGGTCGGCACGGCCATTGCCGTCGTCGCGGTCGGTTTGAGCAACATGTCGGTGCTGGCGCTGGGGCCCGCCAAGGCCAGCATCGCCCATTATTTGCGCGCCCTGTTCACCGCCGGCATGGCGATCCTCATACTGGGCGAAACCATGGAGCTGTTCCATCTGGTCTCGGTCGGGCTGGTGATTGTCGGGGTCGTGCTGATGAGCCGGGGCCACACGCCGGCGCGGCGCTCCGAGGAGAGCTGAAAGTGCGTGTCGCTAACTGCGGCGGGTAACCAGGAAAAAGAAACACAGCCAGGCGATGGCAACGCTAACGGTCATCACGAGGCCGACCTGTAGGAACGACGTCTGCACCACCGCGGCGACGATGAGGGTGCTTAAAAAGCCGCAGGTCATTTGTGCGAAACCGCTCAGCGCCGCGGCGGCGCCCGCATTAGCCGGCTCGACGATGTTTAGCCCGCCGGCCAGGGCGTTCGGCACCACGAAGCCTGAGCCGCAGCTATAGATCATCAAAGGAATGATCAAACTGATCGGGGTGGCGAGGCCGGCGAGCGCGAGGATAACCGACAACAGGGTGCCGCCGATATTCAGGGCGCTACCGATTGCGATCATCTTGTTGCGGCCGACCCGGTAGGAGAGCCGGCTGGAGGCGAAGTTGCCGATCACGTAGGCCACGGCCACCGAGATAATATAGAGCCCAAGGGATTCCGGCGGCACGCCCATG
>JBLHHE010000267.1:0-4173 GCA_047616465.1 Alphaproteobacteria bacterium | reverse complement strand
CGCCCGGCGATATGCATGACGGCGAATTGTGGGGGCCGATGCGCGAGGAAACCAATTCCTGGTTCAACCGCATCTATAACGGCAAAAAAACACCCCACGCCACCGCCGCCGAGGGCCACCGCAACCTGGTGCTGACCATGGCGATGGATCTGTCGGCCAAGCGCGGCGCCGAGGTGAAGCTACCGATCGACCCGGCCGAGTTGATGGCCGGCCTCAACGAATAGGCCAGCGATGCGCGACCTCACCGATGCCGGCCCCGGCGGGCTGAACCTGCTGAGCGCGAGCGAGGCCCGCGCCCAGCTCGACCGTGGCGAGATCACGTCCGAGCAACTGGTGCGCGATTGCCTGGCCCGTATCGAGGCGCGCGATCCCGATATCGACGCCTTTGTGTTCCTCGACCCCGAACTTGCCCTGGAGCAGGCCCGCGCCCGCGACAACGAGCCGTCGCGCGGCCTGCTGCACGGCATTCCGGTTGGCATCAAGGACATCTACGACACCGCCGACATGCCGACCGCCTACGGCACGACGATCCACCAGGGCCATAGGCCGGAGGCCGATTCCACCTGGGTCGCGGCCCTGCGCGACGCCGGCGCGGTGATCCTCGGCAAGACGCGTACGACCGAGTTCGCCAACCCCGTCCCAACGTCAACGCGCAATCCCCATGATCTTGAGCGTGCACCGGGCGCCTCATCGAGCGGCTCGGTAGCCGCCGTGGCCGACTTCATGGCGCCGCTAGCGACCGGCTCGCAGACCGGCGGCTCGGTGATCCTGCCCGCCTCGTTGTGCGGAATTTACGGCTACAAACCCAGCTTCGACGGTTTGCCGACCGGCGGCGTGCGCCACGCCAAACCATCGATCGATACGCCCGGCCTGTTCGCCCGCTGCCTCGACGATGTGGCTCTAATGCGGGCGGCCTCGCTGGGGATAGCGCCCGCCCCACTTGAGCTGCCCGGCGATACGAACCTGCACGTCGGCGTATGCCGCACCGAAGTTTGGCCCGAGGCCTTGCCTGAATCGGTCGCCATGCTGGCGGCGGCGGCGGAGATTCTGGCCGGGGCAGGCGCTACGGTGAGCAACGTTGAGCCGCCGCCCGAAGTATCCCAGGCGATGACCAATTTCTCGGCCATCCTATGTACCGAAGATGCGCACGCTATTGCGGCGGAAGCGCGCGACCATTTCGACCAGATCAACGCCTGGTCACAAAAGAGCGTCCGCGAAGCAAAGGATGTCACGCAAGCCCAGTACGAGAACGCTAAAGCCGTCGCAGAGCACGCCCGCGCCGCCATAGACGGGGTCTTCGACGAATTCGACGTTTTGATCACCCCGAGCACGCGCGGCGAGGCGCCAACCGACCGCACGGCCATCGAACCTTCTTTTTTCAACCGTATATGGACGCTGATGTATCTGCCGTGTCTTTCCCTGCCGGCGTTTACCGGGCCGTCGGGCATGCCGGTGGGGCTACAGCTTGTCGGCCGCCGCGACGACGACGAAACGCTGTTGGCCATGGGACGCTGGATCGAGCAACGCATCGCGCAAGCGCAAGCTTAAGCGCACCCTCACCCGCCGCCGGGCTGCCAAAGCTGGCGCCATCCGATGCCGATCAGGATCAACGGTATAATGCCCTCCGCCGCAACGATACGGATCGCAGCTGACCCGCCGAATAACTCACCCATGAGACCGATATTGGCAAAGCCGATCAGCCCGGTGCCAATGCAAATGACCAGAACTCCAAACAAACGGCCGCGCATTTCCGGCGGTGCGACGCTGTAGATCAGCGTGCTCTGCATGGTCGAGAAACCGGCCGCCATCAAGCCGACACAGAACAACACCACCCCCATGGGCACGGCCCACACCATCCATCCGGCGAGGAAGGCGAAACACAAATAACCGAGCATGCCGAAATAATACAGCCGGCGAAAATTCCCGCTGCGCAGCCCCAGTGCGATGAGCGATGCGCCGACAAACGCGCCGCCGCCTTCCAAACCGGCCAGCATACCGATCCAGCCCGCGCTGATATCGAGCACGTCGCGGCCGACCACCGGGATCATCGAGATAAACGGGAAACCCCAGACGTTAAAGACGATGGTGACCAGCAGAATGCGCTGGATGTCGCGGTCGCGCGCGATGAGCGCGAAAACTTCCTGGAAGTCGCGGAAGGCGCGGGTGGTTTCGCGCTTTACCGCATCGCCGGCGACGATCACCGGTAGCCCCAGCAGCAAGACCACGCATAAGGCATACATAGTGGCGCTCAACGCGAAGGCCCCGGCTGGCCCCAGCCACTGAAAGAGGACGCCGCCCATCAGGGGCCCCATCATGCGGGTCGCATTGTTGGTCGCGCTGTCCAGGCTCATCGCCGGCGCGATGCGCGCCATACCTGCGATATCGCCCAACAGCCGCCGGCGCAGCGGCATGTCGGTGGTCCACACCACACCCGATACGAAGCTTGAGAAGGCGACAATCCAATATTGATCGAGGCCCACGAAAAAGATCAAAAACACCGCGGTCGATACCGTCATGGCGGCGCCCATGGTCGCGGTCAGGAACAAGCGTGGCGGCATGCGGTCGGCGAAGGTGCCGACGATCGAGCCCAGCACAGCGAGCGGCGCCAGGCGCAGAATCACCAATAGCGCGACCAGGAAAGGCGACCCGGTAGTGTCGAAAGCGTAGACGCCGACTACCAGCATCTCGAGCCAGCGCGCGATACCGCTGAATACGCCGACCAGCCAAACCCGCATATATGCCGGTTCGCGCAGAAGATCGGTGAGCCCTTTGGTGGCGATCATCTCAAAGACGCCGCATCAACAGTGCCCGGGCATTGCAGCCCACCCGGCTTTCACGGCCGGTGCAGCTCGGCGCGCTCGCGGGTAAAGGTTCGCCGGCCCGCTTTGAAGCCAAATAAGGGCTGTGCATTGGTCGCTACCACATCGCTCGCCGACACAGCGTCCCAGATAACCATATCGGCGGCGTTGCCGACGGCGATGCCATAATCGTCGAGCCCCAACAGCCGGCCCGGCCGGCGGGTCACCATGTCAAAGCAGTCGGCGAGTTCTTCGGTGGTGCCGCGCTGCGCCACATTGGCGTACATGTTGGCGATGCGCACCAGCGAACCGTCGCCGAAGGGGGTGAACGGATTGAGAATATTGTTGGTCGACAGGCAGCAATTCACCCCGTGCCCGATCAGCGCATTGGCGTCGGCGACGCCGCGGATCACGCTGTGGTCCTGATGGCGGCCCTGGGTGAATAGATCGGTCGCCGGCAGCACCGTCACGGTCACGCCAGTATCGGCCAGCAACTTGCCCAGATCGGCCAGTTCGGCCGGCGGCATAGAAGCGTATTTCGACCCATGGCCGACGGCGACACGCCCGCCCCAGCCGTTTTCGTTGGTCAGCTTACAGACCTGATAAATATCCAGATGCTCGAAGCTGGGCCCGATATCGAGATGGATATCGACATCGACATCGTATTCCTTGGCCAGTTCGAAAATACGGTCGATCTGCGCCGGCCCGTCAGTGTCGTAGCTGGGCGCGCCGCCGATGGCCCGCGCCCCCTTGTCCAACCCGGTGACCAGATTGGCGTCGGCCTCGGGCACGCCGCTCCAGCCCTCCTGGATGAACACGCACAGATCCAGGTCGATAGCCCAGGCATAATCCTTCGCCAGTTGCTGTAACGCCTCGAAGCTTTTCATGCCGACATTGGGATCGAGTTCCACATGGGTGCGCATATGGGTCACGCCGTTGATCAATAAGCTCTCCAGCGATGCCTGGGCTCGGGCGTAGACATCTTCGACCGTGAAGCTGGGCTTCACCGCCGCGACCCGCTTCATATGGTCGGTTCCGCGGTTGGGCGAGGGCGAGCTGCGGTCGAGGATGCGCGACTTATCCAGGTGGATATGGGTTTCGATCAGCCCCGGCGAGACCAGACCCCCGCCGGCGTCGAGTTCCGCGCCATCGGCCGCCAGCCCGGGCTCGACCGCCGCGATCTGGCCGGCTTGAATTCCGATATCGCTGAACGGTGCGTCCGGCGCCGCCCCGGCAATACGCCCATTGCGCACAATAAGATCGAATGCCATTCCGGCTCCCCCTATGTTTTTCTTTATTATGACCCTTGGATTGCTAATACCCCAGGGCGCAACCGTCTTTTCGCGGATCGGACCCGCCGACGAACACACCCCGG
>JBLHHE010000266.1:0-4211 GCA_047616465.1 Alphaproteobacteria bacterium | reverse complement strand
CCGCTGACCCATATCGACCATCGATTCTTCGCCCGACCTTTCAGAGGATGGAGCCGATAACCTGGCACGTCCATATCCTGAATTACCCGGGCGGTATCCAGAGCCGCTAACTGCAACCGAAGTCGACCGGTATGTTTGGCCTGGATCGCTGTCTTGCTTCCGGATTCATAGTATCTACGCAGGCTTTTGTGTTTGAACGACTTGATCACGGAAATAGTATAGCGTGTTGCGCATCACGCAACAAGCTACCTTTCTCCCAAACACGTCCAGAAACGCAAAAAGCCTCGTCGAAACGAGGCTTTTTGGTCGGCTGCATATAAATAGCCATTTGTTTGGTAGCGGGGGCGCGCTATGCGAATTATATGCAGATCGAAATAGAGCCAATTCCGCTGGTCGCGTAACGGTCGAGGGCCGATCGCTCAAATGACCGCCCTTTCTGGGCGGTAACCGGGCTTCGCCTCCCCATTGGAGGCGCAATCCTCAACGTCGAATTGGGCAGCTTTGGATCACTGTCCGAGTACGACAGTTGTCGGCAGTGCGCTGTTGTCCGCGCATCAGATTCCTATGGATTCATTGGTGGTAACGCGAAAAGATTATGTTTTTCGTGTACGTGAAGATAGTTTCGACGGGCGGAAACAAGTCCAATAGTGAGCGCACGCTCATTGACCGCTTCAACCGTTTCGAAATGGAGCGTGCGGCTCAGATTGTCGATTAATGATCGCAACTGATTATCACCATACCGCGTGGCAAATAGTCGAGCATCCAGACCCGGTTCAAGCCGATCCAACCAGAGCAATAGCGCATGGTATGCAACGCGGCCATCGCCGGAACGCAGTGTTTTTCGGAGCTGGCCAAACGAGTAACGCTCTGTGAGCTTTCGTTCGTCTTTGTATGCTCTGTAGCTGCGGTAGGACGCCGGAAGCCATCGAAAAACTACGAGACCAAAAAATAACAATATTGCGATCGAGGATATGATCATCTGCCAGCGAATCGCTGGTGATTCTTCCTCCACGGCCGTCAACTCGGGACCGGTCACAACGACCGACAATGCTGGCACCGTTGCGATATCAATAGTAGTCGTCCCGGTATTCCACCAGTTCAGCGACACTTCGGGTATCAGAACGTCGCCGCCACTCTCGAATACAAGAGTGATTTTCTCGGTCCGCCTCGCAAGCCCAGCTTCCTCTATGATCGGTTCATCGGCGTATACGGATGCTCCAGGAATGTCGAGTTGGCCAACCAGGGGCGGCAAAAATATTGCCGGTAACCCGTCGAGTTCGACGGTGTATAGAAGCACCAGCGCATCACCAGCCTGCAGCGATTTCACGTCGCCTTCGATTTCGCGTGTCAGCGTCAGACTGTCGCCAGCAATGTACGGATCGAGTGCCTCGGCGCCGCTTGGTACTTGCGCGTAGATCTCAATATCCGGAACCGGCACGTCTGAAGTGATTGGTTGGCGCGTGTCGGGATCGACGTACGTGACTGCCATCGACAGGTCGTTCAGCCGATACGTTGCGCCAATCAGTGGATACACCTGGTAGTTGCGTACAATCCCGGACCAGGTGTCGCGGCCAATGCGTTCGCTTGTCGAACGGGAACTGTTGGGCGGCAAGCGCACGATTGCGTTCGCAATCTCGAAGGATGGAAATTTAGGCGGCTGCGGAAACCAGGTAGGCACGAGAACCGTAACCTGCAAGCGAACCGGTTCGCCTACAGAGACGGTTTCCGGCGCGATGGCGACGCGGACGACTGGTTCCTGGGCCGCAGCCGGAATCACGGCCAGCCAGAGCAAGACAATAATCAGGGTGTACCTCATTGTCCGACCACCCGTGTAGCTTCCAGCTCGAAACGCGTTCGCAGAAAGTCGCTGATCTCCGTGTCGACCGACCGCATCCACTTATCCGCCGACTCCATTTCGATCGTGCTCTGTTGCGTAATAATCATTTCGAGTCCACGCTCACGCGTGTTGTCAAACTTGTAATCGTCTGCGCCGAGTTCGGTATCGTCACCGGTATCTTGTTGTTCGCGAGTCCCTTCGATGTATTCGAGTACGTACCGCGAAAGCTGCAGATTCTCCGACGCCTCGGTCCACTCGGGTGCTTCTGCAACCGCTTGCTCGTAAGCCGTAATAGATTTGCCGTACTCACGACCCTTCATGAAGGCATTGCCGCGATTGTAGAAACCCTCTGCACTCGGTGAGCGGGCGAACGTATCGGCAGCTTCTGTGTAGCGGCCTGCCCTGTACTCCGCGGTACCCTTCCACGCTGGATTTTCGAAGAGATCGGCTGCATCGGAAAACTCAAGATTCTCGTACGCGAGGCGGCCCTGCTGATTCGGGGTCAGCCACAACGCAGAAAAATCGCCCGAGCGCCGACTTTCGATGCCGAGTGCAATCGCACCGAGTGCGCTGACAACTGCAAGTTGTGTAAAGAGTTTCATTAGCGCCTGCCCCTTACCATTGCATCGTCCAGCCACGTCGGAATTGTAAGAACGTTAATAGCAATGCGGGCCAGAGCAGCCACCAGGCCTGGTCGCGCCAAAGCGAGTCCGGATCGTCGGCCGCGCGGAGATTTGATTCGATATAACGCAGGAGTTGCCTGACATCCGAGTCACCCGTTTCGGCTCGTACAACGGAAATGCCAGCTTCACTCGAGATCCGGCGCAGCACGCCGGTGTCGATTCTGGTGTCGAGTCGCCCGCCAGCCGAATTCGTAACGGGCGATCCATCCGGTAATAGTGCAACACCGCCCGCATCGGTGCCGATGATCAGCGCACTCATCGACGGCGTTCCAGGCTGTGCGGAAAACACGGTGAGAGCCGCGATATCAACCGCCTCGAAACCATCATTGACGAATAGCAATGTACCAATCATCGCTTCATCGCCAAGAAGATCCTGCGCGATCGGTAGAACCGTGCTCGCGTTCGCATCTTTCACCGGCATTATGCGCGGGTCGAGACTTTCCAGAAATGGTTTGATGACGTCAATATCTTTGGTCGGCGGCACCACGATATGCGCGCTACCGGAATACGCGATCAACGCGGTTCTTGACCCGGTCCGTTGCGCGATCAAGTCGAGTATCTTGAAGCGTGCACGGTCCAGTCTTGTCGGCAACAGGTCGTTGCTTCGCATAGAGTCCGAGACTTCGATTGCGATCACGAGCGGTGCAGTCTCGGAGAACCACGGGCTCGGTTGCTTGCTCCAGGTTGGTCCGGCCGCGGCGATGGTTGCCGCAACGAGCGCAAGAATCGCGCCGTCTACGGGCCGAAAACCTCTGTTTGCATTCTTGTTGATCGTCAGTGCCGCGAGCAAATGAGGTGCAACGAAAGATTCTTTCTTCGCAGCCGCGGAACCGCGACGCCGAACCAGCCACCACGCGAGAGCCAGGAATGGCAGTGCGAGTAACCACTGCGGGCGTAAGAACTGAAAGAGCTCGTAGTCGATCATGCCATCGCGCTCCGGCGCCGGGAGCCGACGAGTAACAACGCGTAGCCGAACAGCCCGAGCAACAGAGCCGCGCCCGCCGGCCAGTGCACCAGTGATTCCCTCGGTCGCCACGTTTGCGTGTTAACTTCACCCGGCGTCATCGCATCGATGCGCTTGTACACCTCGGTCAGTGATGCTTCGTCTTCTGCTTTGAAAAACTGTCCGTTGGTCCGATCAGCTATAGTCATGAGCGTTTCGAAATCGACCCGATCTTCACCGTTAGCTTCCGGATCGCCGACACCGATTGCATAAATCTCAACGCCATTCATGCTGGCAATATCCGCGGCATTGATCGGCGTCATTTTGCTCGCCGTGTCGTTGCCGTCGGTCAAAAGAATTAAGAGCCGCTGTTCCACTTCACTCGATTCGAAGGAGCGGATCGATAATCCAATAGCGTCACCAATCGCGGTCTTAGGGCCGGCCATACCAACATCCATCATAGCGACAAGCGAACGCGCAGTTGCGACGTCACGCGTGAACGGTAACTGCAGGTACGCGCGATTGCCGAAGACGATGAGCCCGAAGCGATCGGTCTCGCGCTCGGCGATGAATCGATCGACAACGCGTTGCACTGCGGTTAGGCGGCGCACCTTGCGACCCGCCGCACCCGGGAAGTCGGCGTAATCCATCGAGCCCGACAAATCGATCGCGAGCATGATGTCTCGTGCGGCTTCGGTCCGCTCGATCGGGTCGCCTACCCACTCCGGTTTCGCAATCCCGGCAACGA
>JBLHHE010000265.1:0-4235 GCA_047616465.1 Alphaproteobacteria bacterium | reverse complement strand
GCAATTGGGGCGGGCTGATCAAGGATCCCGGCATCATACTCGCCCATGGACTGGCCAGTCTGACAGACGCCCGCGGACAAATCGCCGTGCCCGAATGGCGGCCCACCTCGTTGACCGACGAATTGCGCACGCAACTCGCGGACCTGACGGTATCCGGCGGCCCCAGCGCCCCGGCCATCGACCTGGACTGGGGCGAAGCGGACTTAAGCCCGGAAGAGAGGGTCTTTGGCTGGAATAGCTTCACCTTGCTGGCGCTCGAGCAAGGCGACCCCGCGCAGCCGCAAAACGCAATCCAGCCCTCGGCGCGCGCCGTCTGTCAATTGCGCTATGTGGTCGGCACCGACCCCGATGACGTGCTACCCGCCTTGCGGCGACATCTCGATGGGCACGGCTTCGTAAATGTCGAAATCACCGCCACCCGCATGGCCGGCATGCGGGCGACCCGCCTCGACGCCGCCGATCCGTGGGCGCAACTGGCATTGAAATCGATCGACCAAACTTTGGGCCACCCGGCAGCCCTGGTGCCCAATATCGGCGGCAGCATTCCCAACGACATCTTCGCCGACCTGCTCGGCCTGGCGACGGTGTGGATCCCCCACTCCTACGCCGGCTGCGCCCAACACGCGCCCAACGAACACATGCTGACAAATGTCGCGCGCGAGGGCCTGTGCGTCATGACCGGATTGTTCTGGGATATTGGCGACATTTAGGGCGCCAACTGTCAGCTCTTAAATTCGATCTCGTAACCGATGAGGTCGGTGTCGCCGGTATTGACCGCGTTGTGCTCGACCGGCGCCTTATAGGACGATGTGGTGCCCGGCTCGTAGTCGAAATCTTTGATGGTGCCGTCGGCGAAGTTCGATGTCAGCGTGCCTTTCGAGACGCGGATGACCGTGTAATCGAACTCGTGCGTGTGCCAGCCGGTCTGCTCGCCGGGCTTGATCACATAATGGATCATGCGCGTATGCTCGTCTTCATGCACGACAATATGAGGCGAGGCGGTGCGGTCGTCGGCCATGGGTGTGTAGGATTTAGCTGTGGCGGCGGTCATGGTTCTACCCTCGGATTATGAAGTCGTTTCTTGTAATCGCAGGTTACAGAAGCCGATCCCCGCTTGGCAATACCATAGCCGGTGCCGCCGGTTAGATCCGGTAGAAGCGGGCCGCTGTATCGTGGAAAAACTTGCGCTGATCCTCCAGGGGACGATCGGCGAGGATCTGCTTACAGGCGCCGACCAAATCGTCATAGCTCGCCCATAGTTTCTCCAGCGGAAAATTGCTGCCATAGAAACACCGCTCAGCGCCGAACCGGTCCATCACATGGTTGAGCATGATGGCCATGTGCGCCACATCGCACTTGGCGGCGAAGAAATTGAGACCCGAGCATTTGATCGACATATTTGGCAGAGGCACCAGATGCTCGAGCCCCTCTTTCCACGCCTCGACGGTCGCCGCATCGTCGGCTGTCAGCATGCCGCCATGCACCAGGCAAAAATTCGTCTCGGGATGGTTGCGCGCCAGCTCGGCGAAATGCCCGAATTGATGGGAGAACCCCTGGACCTCGAAACTCAAACCGTGATCTTTCAACAACGCGATGCCGCGCTGAAATTCGTCGGTCAGGCAGAGATCGGGTCGGTCGGCGCGGCAACGCAACGGATCGCCCTCCCAAAAATGCAGTTGGTGGCGCACGCCGCGGATGTTGGCGTAGGCCATGTGCCCCTGCAGGACTTGCTCGACATCCGGATCGTCCATGATCGCATGCCCGACAATGCCATGGGGAAAGCCGTCGCGGTCGGCGACCTCCTGCAGCCAAGCGGTCTCCTCGACCGGCTTCATCGGATCGTAATTGGCCTGGACATGGACCGACTTGACCACATTGTGGTCGCCAAAATCGTCGCGCAAATCAGCGGCGAGGTAGTCCTGGCGCAGGTCGCTATAGTCGGCGTCGTACATTTTCGGCGTCATCGGCGCCGCCAACCAGGGATATTTCTGCCAGTGCCAAAGGTGGTGATGGCTGTCGATAATGGGGCCGTCATACATAGCGCGTCCTCGATTTATCTCTTTTAGGGCGTCGCACCTGGCCGAAACGCCGAACCCGGCCGCCCTGCCGCTGTACCTTAGAAGTCGTGTTACGCCGCGGCATACGCCACGAATTACCCTTAATACATAAAATTGTATTTAGTTGTTGTGTTAGGGGCCGGCATAATTTTGTATAAATTTACTGTCGTTAACGAAATATTAACGATTGATTTGGGGGGGACTGATATTCGAACCGCCGGTGCTTTTCCTGGATAGCTAATTATCGGCGGATCATTAGATCGGCTCCCATTTAAAACGAAGCGTATATCTATATGAGCCCCGCCCCTTCGGCGGGGCTCACCCTTTTGGGGCTCGCGACGGCGGTCTGCGCGACCGCCCGCTACTCCGCCGCCGCCCGCGCCGTATCTTCCGCCACCAAGCCGGCGGCGTCGAGGGCTTCGGCGATGCGGGCGATTTCGGTCGCGGTCAGCTTGACCAGGGGCGGCCGCACCACCGCGCGCTCCTGGCGGCCCAGCAAAACCAGCGCTTCTTTCATGCGGTTGTGCATATCGCCGAACGGGTCGGCGTAGAACACCTGAGAGGTGTGCCAGATACGGTCGGACAGCGCCTTGGCGCCCGCCAAATCGTTCGACTGCACGGCGTTGAAAAGCGCCACCTGCAGATCGGCGATCACCGAGCCGGCGCCCGACAGCAACCCATTGGCGCCCATCAGCAGGGACGACATCAGCCAGGCAGAATTGGTCGATAGCACGTTGACCGGGCGCGGCAGGGTTTGCAGCACTCGGATGTGGCGTTCATGGTCCTGCGCCGGCGACCAATCCTTGACCGCGCGCACGGTGGGAATTTCCTCGACAATATCGACCAGCGTATCCAGCGAATAGGCCAGCTCGTCGCCATACTGAAAGACGATGAGGGGTAAATCCGTGGCGTCAGCGATCATCTTGAAATGGGTCAGCGCCATTTCCGGGCGATGGCGAACCCCGCCCATACGCATGGAATGGGGCGGAAAGCACAGCAAGGTCGACGCGCCGCCGGCCTCGGCCATACGCGCCAGGCGCGCCGCCTCCAGGCTGCCATCGGCGTAAATGCCGTTGATCAGCGGCACCTTATCGCCAATCTCGTCGCCGGCAATATCGAGCAGCCGCGCCTGTTCGTCGAAGCTACAGGCATGCACTTCCGACGAATGGCCGTTCACGGTAACGGCGGTAATACCCGCGACATTGGCGACGTAAGACAGATGACGGCGGGTCTCCGCCTCGTCGATCGAAAAATCCTCGCCGAAGGCCAACAGCGCCGCCGGAATGACGCCGTGGGGGACGTAGTCTTTGAACCGGGCCATGCGGATGCACCTCTCTTGGAATTAATGGGCAAGCCGTTAGCCCCTCTCCTTGGGGCGAGGGGTTGGGGTGAGGGGAAATAATGGCATAACACTGAGGGTTCGAGAATGGCCCGCGCCCGAATTATCCCCTCACCCGGCTCGCGTCGCTCGCCACCCTCTCCCCAAGGAGAGGGTAATGCTACCCGTGTTCGTATTCGCCCAGCGTTGTGCCCTCTTCCACATAGACAGTGTGGTTATAGCCGTTGGGCCGGCCTTCGTTCAGCGTGGTCAGCAGCCAATCGGCCATCGCCGGGTAGATCTCGGCGGCGACCTCGCCCATGGGATGGAAGATGCCTTCGTACAGCCACAACTCGCTGGGCCCGCCCAGATTTCCGCGGAAAGTGGCGATATCGGCCGGCGCGCACAGCTCGTCCATGTCGCCGGCGACCAGCAGGTGCGGCACTTTCAAATTCTTGGCGACATCGGGCAGATGGTCCATGCCGGTCATGAACTGGTCGAACTCGACCTCGTCGGTGTAGCCGGTCATGTACATGAAGATGCGTTTGAAGTTGGGTTGGGCCTGTTCGAGAATCACGTCGAAGGTGCCCACATTGGCCATCTGGCCACACACCGCCTTGACGCGGGTGTCGTGGGCGCCGACCTGCACGCCCCAGCGCGAGCCCATGCTCATGCCCATGACACCGATGCGATCGGCGTCCACATCGTCGCGCGCCACCAGCAAGTCGATCACCGCCGAAGCGGCTATTTGATAGTTATCTTCCGTCAACCAGACCGCGTTCGAATTGCACTCGCCCTGCCCTGGCCCGTCTATGGCGCAGACATTCATGCCGCGAGACAGATAATCATTGGCATAGGGA
>JBLHHE010000264.1:0-4238 GCA_047616465.1 Alphaproteobacteria bacterium | reverse complement strand
GCGCGAGGCGGTCGAAAATGCGCTCAACCTACTCGACCGGGGCGAGGCGCGGGTGGCCGAAAAGTCGGGCGCCGACTGGGTCGTCAACGAATGGCTCAAGAAAGCCGTGTTGTTGTCCTTCCGCCTCAACGACATGACGACGATCGCGGGCGGGCCCGGCGGCAACACCAACTGGTGGGACAAGGTGCCGTCGAAGTTCGCTGGCTGGGGCGAGGCCGAATTTCGCGACGCCGGATTCCGCGCCGTCCCCAATAGCATCGTGCGCCATTCCGCCTATGTGGCGCCCGGCGTGGTGCTGATGCCCAGTTTCGTCAATCTGGGCGCCTATGTGGATAGCGGCACCATGGTCGATACCTGGGCCACCGTGGGCAGCTGCGCGCAGATCGGTAAAAACGTCCATCTGTCCGGCGGCGCCGGCATCGGCGGCGTGCTCGAGCCGTTACAGGCAGGCCCGGTAATCATCGAAGACAATTGCTTTATCGGCGCCCGTTCCGAGGTCGCTGAAGGGGTCGTCGTCGAGACCGGGGCGGTGCTGTCGATGGGCGTCTATATCGGCGCCTCGACCAAAATCGTCGACCGCGAAACCGGCGAGGTCATGATGGGCCGCGTGCCGGCCTATTCGGTCGTGGTACCGGGCACTCTGCCGGGGCGGCCCCTGCCAGATGGCTCGCCCGGTCCTAACCTATATTGCGCGGTAATCGTGAAGCGGGTCGATGAGCAGACCCGGTCGAAGACCTCGATCAACGAACTGTTGCGCGACTAGCCATGTCCCCTCGACCGCCAGCTCTATGACCGTCCAACCGCCGCCTTCCATCGAGCCCGTCGCGCTCGCACAAGCGTTGATCCGGCGCCCCAGCGTCACGCCGGTCGACGCCGGCGCGTTGGACGTGTTGCGCGAGGCCCTCGAATCTTTGGGTTTCGTATGCCACGTCATGACATTTTCCGCGCCCGGCACCGACGACGTGACCAACCTGTATGCGCGGCTTGGCACCGGGGCGCCCAATTTTTGCTTCGCCGGACATACCGACGTGGTGCCGACCGGCGCCCCTGAATATTGGGATCGCGATCCATTCGCCGGCGACATTATCGACGGCGCCCTGTTTGGCCGTGGCGCGGCCGACATGAAAAGCGCCATCGCCGCCTTTGTGAGTGCCGCCGCCAAATTTATCGCCGTCCATGGCGAGCCTTCGGAATGGCCGCGCGCCGGTTCGATTAGTCTGTTAATCACCGGCGATGAAGAAGGCCCGGCGGTAAACGGAACCCGCAAAGTCCTCGAATGGCTTGCCGAACGCGGTGAGACCCTCGACTCCTGTGTGGTCGGCGAGCCGACCAATCCCGCCGAACTGGGCGACATGATTAAAATCGGCCGCCGCGGCAGTCTGGTCGGCACAGTGACCGTTTACGGTATCCAAGGCCACACGGCCTATCCTCACCTGGCGGACAACCCGGTGCACCGGCTGCTCAATATGCTACAGGCCCTCACCGCCGACGCGCTGGACGCGGGCTCCGACCATTTTCAACCCTCGACGTTACAAATATCGACGGTCGATGTGGGCAATCCGGCGTCGAATGTCATCCCGGCTTCAGCGATGGCGCGTTTCAATATCCGCTTCAACGATCACCACACTTCGCAGCGCCTAACCGCATGGCTGCATGAAAAATTATCGGCGGCGCTCGGCGAGGGAACGGCGCGCTATGAGCTTGATATCCACGTCAGCGGCGAAAGTTTCCTGACCCCTCCCGGACCGTTCAGCGATCTTTTAGTCTCGGCCATCGAACAGGTTACCGGACGCACGCCCGAGCTCAGCACGACCGGCGGCACGTCGGACGCGCGCTTTATCAAGGACTATTGTCCGGTAGCGGAATTCGGCCTGGTCGGACAGACCATGCATCAGGCGAACGAGAACGTCGCCTGCGCTGATATCGATACCCTCAGTGAGATTTACCGGGTCGTGTTGGAGAAATATTTTGCCGCTGAACGATCATGACACAGCCTTATAATCAACCGTGATTAGTACCCGCGAAGTCTTTTTGGGCATTTATGGCGCATGGCGCCTACTGCACTTCGACCGAGCCGCCCTCCAGTATTTCGACTCTAGCGTCGATGGTTTCTGGAAATCGTTTTATGCCGCACTGGTCGTTCTGCCCGCCGTCATCATCTTGCGGATAGTGCTCTTCACGATCGCTCCCGAGAACATTTCCGGCGCTGGAACCGGCCGCATCGCGACCGTGTTTGCCATCGACTATGTCTACCAGTGGCTGATCTTTCCCCTTGTCATGTTTTATCTTGCCGAGTTCATCGGCCGCAGCAGGAACTACGTCACATTTATTGTCGCGCGAAACTGGTCGCAGGTCATACAGATCGCAATCTTCCTTCCTGCGGCTGTTCTATTTGTGAAGAGCGGTGCCGGAGAGCCCAGTTGGGGTGCGGTCATTCTCATCGCCGCGTACCTGGTAACATGGGTTTATGAGTGGTTTATCACCCGTACCGCGCTCGACATTTCGGGCCCGGCGGCGGCCGTGATCGTGATCATCGGAATCGCGATCAGCTTCTTAATTTCAACCGTCAGCGAAGCCTTGATCGTGGTCGCCACCATCTGACGCGATCCCTGACTCCGGATAATCGACCTGCACCAGATATAAGCCTTCGGGCGGGGCGGTCGGCCCGGCGGCGGCTCGGTCGCGGGCGTCGAGGGCAGCCTGCACATCGGCCGCTTGCCACTTACCCGACCCCACCAGCATCAAGGTGCCGACCAGATTGCGCACCTGATGGTGCAGAAACGACTGGGCGTTGGCGGTGACGCGTATCTCGTCGCCATGGCGCTGGACATCCAATAGGTCGAGGGTCTTCACCGGCGACTTCGCCTGGCAACTGGTCGCCCGGAACGATGAAAAATCATGGTGCCCCACCAGTATCTGCGCTGCCGCATGCATGGCCGCGGCATCGAGCGCCGTGGGAACCCACCAGACTTTGTTACGGTCGAGTGCCGGGGGCGGGCGCCGGTTGAGAATACGGTAGAGATAATGCCGCCGCACCGCGCTAAACCGGGCGTGGTAATCATTGCCGATGGGCTCGGCGCTGAGGATCGTGATCGGCATTTTGCGAACATAATGATTGAGCGCATCGCGTACCGTATCGGCGTCGATATCGCGCGTGATGTCGCAGTGGGCCACCTGGCCCAGAGCATGCACGCCGGAATCGGTGCGGCCGGCGCCGTAAACCTTTACCGGCGCCCCGCACAGCGCCGCCGCTGCCGCTTCAATCTCACCCTGCACGGACCGGCCGTTGAGCTGGCGTTGCCAACCGACAAACGGCGTTCCGTCATATTCGATCGTCAGTTTGTAGCGGGTCACGCGAGCACAGTACCCGGCGCGATTGGGTAGCCGCGCAACAGCGCGTCCGCCGCCACCGGGGCGCGGCCCTCGCGCTGGACAATTGACAGGCGCAGGGCGCCCGCGCCGCACGCGACGGTTAATTGGTCGTCGAGTACGGACCCCGGCGCACCGGTACCGGGAGCGAGCTCTGCCGCGATGGCTTTTAACCGGTCGTCGCCATGTTTGAACCAGGCGCCGGGCCAAGGCGAAAAGGCGCGCACCTGGCGTTCCAATTCCACCGCCGGCCGGCTCCAGTCGATGCGGCCCTCCTCACGGGTCAGTTTAGCCGCATAAGTCATCCCCTCTTCTGTTTGGGGAATAGCAGCGATGCGACCTGCCGCAAGCCCCTCCAGGGCCTCGACAATCAGACGCGCGCCAAGCGCGGAGAGCTGGTCGTGGAGGGTTTCGGCCGTTGTCGATGCCTCGATCGGGACCGCTTCGCGGAGCAGCTCAGGGCCCGTGTCGAGGCCTTCATCCATCGCCATGATGGTGACGCCGGTCTGGCTGTCACCGGCCAGTATCGCCCGCTGGATCGGCGTCGCCCCGCGCCAGCGCGGCAGCAGGGACGCATGAATATTTATGCAGCCCCGGCGCGGCGCGTCGAGGATTGGTTTTGGCAGGATCAAGCCGTAGGCAACGACCACCGCGGCATCAAGGTTGAGCACGGCAAAATCCGCTTGCGCACCCGCCGCTTTCAGCGTTTGCGGCGTACGCACGACAATGCCCAAATTCTCGGCGGCCTCGTGCACCGGCGAGCGGCGCTCCTTTACACCGCGTCCCGCCCCGCGCGGCGGCTGGGTGTAGACGCAGGCGATTTCGTGCCCGGCCGCCACTAGCGCTTGCAGGGCCGGAACGGCGAAATC
>JBLHHE010000263.1:0-4239 GCA_047616465.1 Alphaproteobacteria bacterium | reverse complement strand
TCCGATCCTATTAAAAAAGAGACGCCGCCCTGGCGTCCGAGTCTCTTTGCGCAAGCCGGAATATTGCACCAGCACCCTGTAACGTCCAGCCGCCACGACGCCGCAGCAAGCCTACGAGTCGCGTTACAACAGCATCTAGATTTATGCACCAATTTCCAAGAACCACAAAATATAGTTGCTACACAAAGATGTAGTAGTATAGCCTAACAACTCGCCGAGATGTAGTGTCGTGAGAACATAAGTGGTTGATTCGACGTTGCGACTCGGCGGGGGCCGCGAACGGTTGGGGGCTAAAACGAGAACCGACACGGTTACCCTGGCATTGTAGACGCGCCACCCCTAGGCACCGTCTGATTTTTTGGGGGTTTTTAACATGCGGATCGAACGCCGCTTCACGGCTAATGGCGAGAGCCCGTATTCGGATATCTCGTTCCGCACGACGACTAGTGAAATCCGTAATCCGGACGGATCGGTCGTCTTTTCAGCAGCCGATATTGTCGTGCCTGACGAGTGGAGCCAGGTCGCGTGCGATATCATGGCACAGAAATATTTCCGTAAAGCAGGCGTTCCGTCGAAGTTGAAGGCGGTGCCGGAAGAAGATGTGCCGGAATTTCTGTGGCGGCGCATCGGCGACACGGAAGCACTCGAGACCTTGCCCGAAGACGCGCAGTATGGCGGCGAGACCGACGCCCGGCAGTTATTCGACCGGATGGCCGGGACCTGGACCTATTGGGGCTGGAAGGGCGGCTATTTCGATAGCGAGGGCGATGCCCAGGCCTATTTCGACGAGACCTGCTTCATGCTGGCCAAGCAAATGGCGGCGCCCAATAGTCCCCAATGGTTCAACACGGGGCTGCATTGGGCCTATGGCATTGACGGCCCGGGGCAAGGCCACCATTACGTCGATTACCAAACCGGCAAATTAACGCGCTCCAAAAGCGCCTATGAACATCCCCAGCCCCACGCCTGCTTCATCCAGTCCGTATCCGATGATCTGGTCACCGATGGCGGCATCATGGATCTATGGACCCGCGAAGCGCGGCTGTTCAAATATGGCTCGGGGACGGGCACGAACTTTTCCAACCTGCGCGGATCTGGCGAACCCCTGTCGGGCGGCGGCAAGTCGTCGGGTCTGATGAGTTTTCTAAAAATCGGCGATCGCGCGGCCGGCGCCATCAAGTCGGGCGGCACCACCCGCCGCGCGGCCAAGATGGTGGTGGTCGATATCGATCACCCCGATATTGAAGAATTCATCGACTGGAAAGTGCTCGAAGAACAGAAGGTCGCGGCACTGGTCACAGGATCGAAGATCTGCCGCACCCACCTGATCGCCATCATGGACGCCTGCCACGAACAGGAAGCGACCAGCGTGGGCGACGAACGTTTCAATCCGGCTGAAAATCCCACGTTGAAGCGCGCGGTGCGCGCGGCGCGTCGCGACATGGTGCCGGAGAATTACGTTCACCGAGCCATTCAGTTCGCGCGTCAGGGCTACCGCGAGATGCAGTTCCCGACCTACGATACCGATTGGGATTCGGAAGCCTACCGAACCGTTTCCGGCCAAAACTCGAACAATACCGTGCGCCTGACCGACGCCTTCCTGAAAGCCGTCGAGAACGATGGTATGTGGGAATTACGTCAACGCACAGATGGCGCCATCGCGAAAACTGTATCGGCACGCGAGCTTTGGGAAAAAATTAGCGCCGCGGCCTGGTCGAGCGCCGACCCCGGGTTGCAGTTCGACACGACGATCAACGAGTGGCACACCTGCCCCCAGTCGGGTCGCATAAATGCGTCGAACCCGTGTTCCGAATACATGTTCCTGGACGACACGGCGTGCAATTTGGCCTCGCTCAATCTGCTTACCTTCCGCCGCGACGACGGGTCGATCGACATTGAGGCCTTCGAACATGCCGTGCGGTTGTGGACCCTCACCTTAGAACTGTCGGTCTTGATGGCGCAGTTCCCCTCGAAAGAAATCGCCCAGCGCAGCTACGATTTCCGCACGCTGGGTCTCGGATACGCCAATATCGGCGGCTTGTTGATGGCCGCCGGCATTCCCTATGACAGCACCGAAGGCCGCGCCCTATGCGGCGTACTGTCTGCCCTGATGACCGGGGTTTCCTACGCCACATCGGCCGAAATCGCCGGCGAGATGGGAGCGTTTCCCGGTTACGCCGCCAACGCCGACGATATGCTGAGGGTCATCCGTAACCATCGCCGCGCGGCGCACAGTAAGAAGACCGGTTACGAGAGCCTCTCCACATCTCCGGTGCCTCTCGATGCGAAAGGATCACCGGATGCCAAATTGGTGTCGGCGGCCCGTGCCGCATGGGATCTGGCGCTGACACTCGGCGAGCGCCATGGCTACCGCAATGCCCAGACCAGTGTGGTCGCTCCGACGGGGACAATCGGTCTTGTAATGGACTGCGACACGACCGGCATCGAACCCGATTTCGCGCTGGTCAAATTCAAGAAACTCGCCGGTGGCGGTTACTTTAAAATTATCAACCGCATGGTGCCCGAGGCACTGGTGGCTTTGGGATACGACGCGCGCGAGGCGACCGAGATCGTTACCTTCGCGGTCGGCCATGGAAGCTTGGCCGATGCCCCCTATATGGACCATGAGGCGCTCATGGAGCTGGGGTTCGGCGAGGAACAAATCGCCGCGATCGAAGAAGCGATCCCGAATGCGTTCGACGTCAAATTCGTCTTCAACAAATGGACCTTAGGCGAGACATTTTGCACCGAGACTTTGGGAATATCCGCCGAACAGCTCGACGATTATTCGTTCAATCTACTAGGCCATCTTGGCTTCGACAGTTCCCAGATCGAGGCTGTTAACATTCATGTCTGCGGCGCCATGACTTTGGAAGGCGCGCCTCATATCAAATCCGAGCATCTGCCGGTGTTCGATTGCGCCAACCCCTGTGGCCGGACCGGCACACGTTATCTCTCCGCCGAGAGCCACATCCGCATGATGGCGGCGGCGCAGCCGTTTATCAGCGGCGCGATCTCGAAAACGATCAACATGCCAAACAGCGCGTCGGTCGACGATTGCAAAAACGCCTATCAGCTTTCGTGGCAGTTAGGGCTGAAAGCCAATGCGCTCTATCGCGACGGGTCGAAGCTGAGCCAACCCCTGCAATCGCAAATTCTCGCCGGCGACGATGACGACGCAGCCGACAGCATCGATGAGATCGTCGACGCGCCGGCGGCCCTCCGGGCGGAAATGATTGCCGAGCGGATTGTCGAACGCGTCATCGAGCGCGACGTCGCCCGCAAGCGCTTGCCCGACCGTCGAAAGGGTTATACGCAAAAAGCGATTGTCGGCGGTCACAAAGTCTATCTGCGCACCGGCGAATACGACGACGGGTCATTGGGCGAGATATTCCTCGACATGCACAAGGAAGGCGCCGCCTTCCGCTCGTTGATGAATAATTTTGCCATCGCCGTGTCGATTGGCCTGCAATATGGCGTCCCGCTGGAAGAATTCGTCGACGCCTATACCTTTACCCGGTTCGAACCCTCGGGCCCGGTCGAAGGCAACGACGCCATTAAGATGGCCAGCTCAATTCTCGACTATGTGTTTCGCGAGGTGGCGATCAGCTATATGGGCCGCCACGATCTGGCCCATGTCGAGATCGAAGATCTGGAGCCCGACACCATGGGACGCGGCACGTCGGACGACGGGCTGCGACCGACGCCCAGCGATTATGCGGTCAGCAACGGTTATGTGCGCGGCAGCTTGTCCGTCATCGAAGGCGGACGGTTAAATCCTCAAAGCCTGGGCCAGGCGGACGTCGAAGCCCATATGGCCGAAGCCACGGGCACCGACGGCGCCGTGCAGACACAAGCCGACATCGTCACATTATCACCGGCTCCCGGCAAACAACTCGACCTCGAATATATCGTGCAAGAAGAACGCACCGAGCGCATTCGAAACGCGCGGATGAAAGGCTACGAGGGCGATGCGTGCACCGAGTGCGGCAACTTCACAATGGTAAGGAACGGAACCTGCCTAAAATGCGACACCTGCGGGACAACAAGCGGGTGTAGCTGACGAGATTCGGGCCGGGCATGGACATGTCCCCGCTCGAATACTGGCCCCGCGCCCATTCTCTCCCGGGCGCCGGGCCATTCTCCTCCCTGACCTTGGGGTGTGCTTCGGCACACCCCATTTTTTTAGTACGCGGCGGGGCCGGGCCTATAATGTAGCGGAAGCTTATTACACCGGAG
>JBLHHE010000262.1:0-4242 GCA_047616465.1 Alphaproteobacteria bacterium | reverse complement strand
TGATTTGACCTACTGGCAGCAGACCGATAACGGCGGCTGGCAAAAGAAGGCGGATAGCTAATTACCGGACAGGGGATGCGCTTGCCCCGGTCAAGCGTGACCGATATAAGCCGCCCCGCCGGTCCCTTTAAATAAATCTTATGGAGTTAAGTCACATGTCAGTCGAGCGAACCCTATCGATGATCAAACCCGATGCAACGCGCCGCAATATAACCGGTAAGGTGATCGATCGGTTGGAGCAGGCGGGCCTGCGCGTCATTGCCCAACGGCGGATCCAACTGACAAAAGACCGCGCCGAAGAATTTTACGGCGTCCACCGCGAGCGTCCGTTCTTCGCCGACCTGGTCGCCTTCATGACGTCGGGACCGATTGTCGTCCAGGTTCTGGAGGGCGAGGATGCGATTGCCCGTAACCGTGAGGTGATGGGCGCCACCAACCCGGCCGAAGCGGCTGAGGGAACTATCCGAAAAGATTTCGCCGAATCCATCGAAGCCAATTCGGTCCACGGCTCCGATAGTCCAGAAACGGCGGCCCAGGAAATCGCGTTCTACTTTTCCGACGACGAGATCGTCGGCTGAATGTAGAACCCGGTCGGCGTTCACCTTAGACCAGGAAAATCCACATCAGGATAAATATAACTGCGGTGCCACCCGCCGTCCAAAAGCTGGCGCGTATGAACCGCGACCAGGTGAGTTGGCGGTTTTGCAATTCTTTTTGAAAATCGGCCATGGCCTATCCTCGAATAACATCAGTTCGGTTGCGCGAGGCTTCTTTATAGGAGCCTCGCTTGAATCGGAACAGCGTCCTCACAAACCCTGCGACGTTTAGTCTAGCGGTGGCTCGTCTAGCGATGGATTGAAAAGCGGCGAGGCGGCTTCGTTGTTTCCGGCGATAATCGCCCGCTGACCTTCAACCTTGACCTGGCCTTGCGCGATCAAGCGGACGGCGTGCGGATAACATCGATGTTCGGCGGTTAAGATGCGGGCCGCCAAACTATCCTCGTCGTCGCCGGGTAGAACCGGGACCGCGGCCTGCAGGATGATAGGACCGGCGTCCATTTCGGACCGCACAAAATGCACGGTACAGCCGCTGACTTTTACCCCGCTGGCCAGCGCCTGCGCGTGAGAATCGGTACCCTTGAACGCCGGTAAAAGCGAGGGGTGAATATTGACGATCTGATCGGGCCATTGGCCGACGAACCAGACGCTCAAGAGCCGCATAAAGCCGGCCAGGCAAATCAG
The DNA here is from genome assembly GCA_047616465.1 of Alphaproteobacteria bacterium. Lineage (GTDB taxonomy): Bacteria > Pseudomonadota > Alphaproteobacteria > UBA6615 > UBA6615 > JABDJY01. Next base: position 3,001 of record JBLHHE010000262.1, on the reverse strand, counting down.
TTGCGCGCCAGCCGATTTCAGCGCGGCGTCGACATCGCGATCAAAACTCTCGCGGTCGCTGTAAGCCGTGTGCTCGATAATGCGGGTTGCAATATTGGCGGCGCGCGCGCGCTCCAGACCCTTGGCGTCGGGCCGGTTGGAAATAACCAGAACGATCTCGGCGGGATAGTCGGTGTCGGCGCAGGCGTCGAGCAGGGCCTGCAGGTTTGAGCCGCGCCCCGAGATTAGAACACCTAACTTCAGCTTTTTCATCTGTCTGGTTCACCGGCGCCGAGGGCGGCGCTCAGATTTTTGAGAGTAACCTCTTGGCCCGGGGAATCGACCACGCGGCCGATCGCAAAAGCGGTTTCGCCCTGGTCGGCGAATGCCTGCACAATGTCCGCCGCATCGCTCTGGTCGGCGACCACCACCATGCCGATCCCGCAATTGAACGTTCGCGCCATCTCTTCGTCAACGATATTGCCTTGCTGTTGCAGCCAGCCAAAAACCGGCGGTGCGGTCCAGGTGGATCCCTCCAACTCGACGCCGCACCCTGCCGGCAGCACGCGGGGAATATTTTCCAGCAGCCCGCCGCCAGTAATGTGGGCCAGGGCTTTAATCTTGCCGCCGGCGATGACGCTAAGGCAGGAACGCACGTAAATTCGGGTCGGCTCCAGCAGGGCGGCATCGAGGTTTTTAGCAGTGGCGAATGGCGCCGGCGCGTCGAGCGTGGCGCCGCTAAGTTCGACAACATTGCGAACCAGCGAAAAACCGTTCGAATGTAGGCCGTTCGAGGCCAGCCCAATAACCGCATCACCGGCCTTGGCCGGGTCGTCGGCGCGCGGCAGAAGGCCGGTGCGCTCGACCGCGCCGACGGCAAATCCGGCCAAATCGTAATCGCTGCCGCCGTACAGGCCGGGCATTTCCGCGGTCTCTCCGCCGATCAGCGAGCAGCCGGCTTGCTTGCAGCCCTCCGCGATCCCGGCGATGACTGAAGCCGCGACGCCGGTATCGAGGTGCGCGGTAGCGAAATAGTCCAGAAAGAACAGGGGTTCGGCCCCCTGGACCACCAGATCGTTGACGCACATGGCCACAAGATCGATGCCGATGGTGCCATGTTGGTTCGCCTCGATGGCTATTTTCAGCTTGGTCCCCACGCCATCGGTCGCCGCGACCAGAAGCGGGTCGGTGTAGCCGGCGGCCTTGGGATCGAAAACGCCGCCGAAACCGCCCAGACCGCTGGCTACGCCAGCGCGTGTCGTTGCCGCTGCGAGCGGGCGTATGATGTCGATCAGGGCATTGCCCGCCGCGATGTTGACGCCGGAGTCTTTGTAAGTCAGTGAAATGTTGCTTCTCCGTCCGCCACGTATTTGCCAAAATCATGCTATTGGTTAGTACCTGCGCTCGCGCGCCTCTGTCTCGACAATTGGGTTCCGCCATTCGGGCCCAACAATAGGTATTTCGATGTTATTTGCAATCTATCCAATGTCTCGGTTTTTCCACCTTCTGCGTCGCCCCGCGCTGGTCGTGGCTCTGGCTGGCATGGTTGCGGTTTGGCCGTTTGCCGGGGGGACGGCCGCTGCGGCAGACGATGTTTTTTCGGTAAGCGGTATCGAGGTTGACGAAACCGCTGACACGGCGTCGCGGGCGCGCGCGACAGCGTTCCGCCGGGGGCAACGCGCTGCGTTCACGGCGTTATTGCAGCGGTTGACCCGGCGCGCCGACCGTTCGCGTTTGCCCGTCGTCGAGGCCGAGCGTGTGGAGTTCATGGTGCAAGCGCTCGAAGTTGCAGACGAGCGAACGTCGAATGTGCGCTATCTGGCAAATATGACGGTGAACTTCAAACCGCCGGAGATCCGCCGTTTGTTGCGCGAAGCCGGCATTCCCTTCGCCGAAACGCCGAGCAAGCCCGTTTTGGTTCTTCCAGTGTTGCGCCAAGGCGATGCGCTGGTGTTGTGGGACGATTCCAATTTATGGCGCCAGGCATGGTCGCAACTCCCGCTGAGAGGGGGGCTGGTTTCCCTGATTCTACCGGTCGGCGATTTGAACGATATCACCGATGTCGATGCGGCGCAGGCCGCCGAAGGCGATCCGTTTGTCCTCTCGGCGATGGCGAACCGTTATGGGGCCGGCGATGTGTTGGTGGCAATTGCGACATTGTCTCAAACGGACAGCGTCATCGGGATCAATATCGCCGCCAGCCAGATAGGCGCCCCGGGCTCGGCACCGATTTTGCTCAATTTTCAAATAGGAGACCCGGAAGCGGTACCGGAATTGCTTAAGGGGGCGGCCGTCGGCGTTACAGCGGCGTTGGAGGATTCGTGGATATCGAAAAACATCATCGAATTCGATCGGCCGGGGCGGATGTTGCTTGCCGTACCGCTGACCTCGCTCGAGCAATGGGTGTCCATAGAGCGCAAATTAAATAACATTGCCTCGATCTCCGAGGTCGCGCTGTTATCGCTGACGCGGGACTCGGCAGCGATCGAAATTTCCCATTTCGGTGATGAGACCCAACTCGCCGCAACCTTGGCCCAGCAAGACCTGGCCTTGGAGCTGCCCGAGTCCACTCCCGTAACCGTCAATACGGATCCGTTTCGGTCGGTCCAGCCCGATCAGGCGTCACAAATGCGTATTCTTCGGCCGATCACCCCGTGACAAGTACCGAGACGCCGGCCCAACTGGTACTTGATTTAGGGCACCGTCCCGCGCTCGGCCGGGCTGACTTTCTGGTGTCCCAGTGCAACGCCGACGCTGTCGCCTGGGTCGACCGCTGGCCCGACTGGCCGGCGCCAGGGCTTGTGATTTGGGGACCGGCGGCCAGCGGAAAATCTCATTTGGGGCAGGTGTGGCGGGCGCGCGTTGGCGCGCCGATGATCACCAGTGCCGATCTCGACACCAAGGAACCTCCGGACTTGGCCGGGGAACTAGGTGCTGTTTATATCGACGGCGCCGACACAATCGCCGGCGACCCCAAGCGCGAGCGTGCGGCGTTGCACGTCTACAATTTGATTGCCGAGCA
>JBLHHE010000261.1:0-4251 GCA_047616465.1 Alphaproteobacteria bacterium | reverse complement strand
TAAATATTTTTTGATGCACTTCCAGGGCGTATCGGTCGGTCATGCCGGCGATATAGTCGGCGATCACCCGCGCCCGTCCGGCATCGTCCTTTTCCTCGGCCCGGCGGCGCCATTCGGCTGGCAGCAATTCCGGTTCGTCAAACAACAGCGCGAAAACCTCGCCAACCACGCGCCGCGCCTTCGAGGTCATGCGGTTGACCCGGTGGTGACGGTACATATTCTCCAATAGAAACGCCTTCACCGCTTTGTCGGCCGCGGCCAGTTCTGCCGAGAACGCCGCCACCGGCCCATCGAGCGCCCGGATGTCCTCGACGGAACGAACGCTGTGCTGCGCCAACCGGCGCCGCGTCTCAGCGAGCAAATCTTCCACCATGGCGCCGATCATCTGGCTGATCGCCACGTGGATCAGCCGCGGCCGCTCGATGTCGCCATAACGATGGCGCACCTCTTGGAATGCCGGCCCCACCAACGGCAGGTCGGCCATATCGGCAATATCGAACAGGCCGGCCCGCAGGCCGTCATCGATATCGTGGCTGTTATAGGCAATGTCGTCGGCCAGGGCGGCCACCTGGGCTTCGCCCGAGGCATAACTGTCGAGCGCCAAATCATGGCCGGCGACATATTCCACGACCGCCGCCGGCAAGGGCCGCTCGGCGGGCGCACGCGGCCCGGTCAACGGTCCGTTATGCTTGACCAGCCCCTCCAAGGCCTCCCACGACAGGTTGAGACCGTCGAAGGTCGGATAGCGGTGCTCCAGCTTGGTCACCAAACGCAAGGTCTGGGCGTTATGATCGAAGCCGCCATAGGGGGCCATCGCCGCGTCGAGGGCGTCTTCGCCGGCATGACCGAACGGCGTGTGGCCAAAATCATGGGCCAGCGCCAGCGCTTCGGCCAAATCTTCATTAAGCCCCAGGGCGCGGCTGACCGAGCGCGCGATTTGCGCCACCTCCAGCGAATGGGTCAGCCGGGTGCGGTAATAGTCGCCCTCGTGATAGACGAATACCTGGGTCTTGTGCTTGAGGCGGCGAAACGCGCCGCAATGGATGACCCGGTCGCGATCGCGCTGAAAGGAACTGCGATAGGCGCTTTCGGGCTCGTCGTGCAGGCGGCCCCGGCTTTGTGCCGGATCGCAGGCATAGGGCGCCAACACCGGGCCATATATGGCGGTGGCCGGGGCGTTTTGGCTGCTTTGCACTGGGGCTGCTGGCATGGTCGGCAAAGTACGCGCGCGCCACTCTATTGCAACGGAAAATTGACAAATGCCCCGTTATTCTTACATAGCTGTTAGGTCAATCTCCCCATTCACAGGCATAATAAAGCGGCCATGACCGAAATCGCACCCGAGACCGCCACCCCAGAGGGCGCCGACGCCCCGCTGCCGCGCACGATCACGCTGACCGACAGCGCTGTCGCCCGCGTCACAGAACTGCTCGCCGCCGAAACGCCTACCGGCGATGGCGCCATGATGCTGCGCGTCTACGTCAATGGCGGCGGCTGCTCGGGCTTTACCTACGGCTTCTCCTTCGACGACACGGTGGGCGACGATGACCGCCTGTTCGAGATCGACGGCATCACGGTGGTCTCCGACGACGCGTCCCTCGACCTGATCGGCGGCAGCCGGCTCGACTGGGTCGAAGGCCTTGGTGGCGCTTCGTTCCAGCTCACCAATCCCAACGCCACCGCCCAATGCGGCTGCGGCGCCAGCTTTTCGGTCTAGCCGCCACTTTCCAAAATTCTCTATTTCCTCATGGTTCGCTTGTCGAAGCAGGAGGACTGCCCTTTAATCAGCGCTAGCCTCATCCTTCGACAGGCTCAGGATGAGGCGTCTTAATTCGTCTGCTAACAAGGCTACCTATCCCGTGAAAATCGCCACCTGGAACGTCAACTCGATCAAAGCCCGCCTGCCCAACGCGCTTGAATGGCTCAAGGAATTTCAGCCAGACGTGGTGCTTTTGCAGGAGCTTAAAGTCACCGACGAGAATTTCCCGCTGATGGAGATCGAGGAGCTTGGCTATAACTGCGCCGTCCACGGCCAGAAGACCTATAACGGCGTCGCCATCCTGTCGAAGTTCCCTCTCGACGATGTGCGCACCGGCCTGCCGGGCGACGAGAACGACGAGCAGGCGCGTTATGTCGAGGCCTGGGTTGATGCCGGCGGCAGCGCCGGCGTGCGGGTCGCCTCGATCTATTTGCCCAACGGCAATCCGACCGATACCGATAAGTTCACCTACAAGATCGCCTGGATGGACCGGCTGGTCGACCATGCGAGGGGCCTGTTGGCGAGCGAAGAACCGGTGGTGCTGGGCGGCGACTACAATGTCATCCCGGCCGACGAAGACTGCTACGACGCCGCGGCCTGGGCAGGCGACGCCCTCACCCGACCAGAATCGCGCACCCGCTTCCGCACCCTGCTCAATCTGGGCTACACCGAAGCGTGGCGCACCCTGCACTCCCAATCCCATGTCTATTCGTTCTGGGATTACCAGGCCGGCGCTTGGCAAAAGGATAACGGCGTCCGCATCGACCATCTGCTGCTATCGCCGCAAGCCGCCGACCGCCTCACCGCCTGCGAAATCGACAAGGGCCCGCGCGGCAAGCAAAAGGCGTCTGATCACACGCCGGTGTGGTGTGAATTGGACGGTTCGTAAAACCGTCTCCTTGGGGAGAGGGTGGCGAGCGCCAGCGAGCCGGGTGAGGGGAAGAGAATCTTCCCTGGAGTGTGGGCTTGGCGAAGCCTGAAACAAAATATGTCCCCTCACCCTAATCCTCTCCCGGGGGGAGAGGGACTTTAGGCGAACCTTACGATCAGGGTCAGCCAAAGCCACCGCCGTCGAACCCGCCGGCGCCCATATCGCCGCCGCCGAGATCGCTGCCGACCCCGTCATAGCCGCCGCCCATGCCTGACGCGTGGCTGGGGTTCACGGCGGCAGAGCCAAGTACAAACCCGCTCATAAGGGTCATATCGGCGGCGTGCATCATGCGGCGCTGACGCAGAACACGCTCGGCCCGTTCGACCTCTTTCGGATCGTCGGACAGCTTCGCGGCCTCCGCCGCCGCCAATTCCTGGAGCAGCCGCCGGTACTTTCGCCACAGCCGGTGAACGCGCCAGCCGGTGAACAAAATAACCGCCGCCAGCGCAATCCCCAGAACCACCTGTCCGGCGTCGAGCCGCACAATCAAAAACCAAGCCAGAATGGCCAACAACGCCCCATCGATCAAACGACGTAGCACGCCTATCCTCCTTCGTTGGTAGCCTTAATCAAAACTACAAATCCGCATACACGTGCGTCTCCGCTTTCGCGCCCGGGTGGGTAATCGCGCCGTAGCGGGCGTCGCCGACCGTTTGGGCGTATTTCCACAAGGTGCCGGCCTGGTAGTTGTTGGTCAGCGGCTTCCAGGCCTTGGCCCGTTCGGCCAGTTCCGCATCGGACAGCTCGACGTTTAACGTGCCGGCTTCGGCGTCGATTTCGATCATGTCGCCGGTCTGAATCAACCCGATGGGCCCGCCGGACGCGGCTTCCGGGCCCACATGGCCGATGCAGAATCCCCGCGTGCCGCCGGAGAAGCGGCCGTCGGTGATCAGCGCCACCTTCTCGCCCATGTCCTGGCCGTACAGCGCGCCGGTGGTCGATAGCATTTCGCGCATGCCCGGTCCGCCCTTGGGGCCCTCGTTGCGGATCACCAGCACGTCGCCTTCTTCGTACTTGCGGTCGAGCACCGCCTGCAGGCAGTCCTCCTCGCGCTCGAACACGCGCGCCGGTCCGCAGAACTTGATGCTGTGCAGCCCGGCGATCTTCACGATGGCGCCCTGGGGGGCGAGATTGCCCTTCAACCCAACAACACCGCCGGTTTCCGACAGGGGATTGGTGATCGGCCGCACCACATCCTGGTCCGTGGGAAACACCACATTGGCGTAATTCTCGGACAAGGTCTTGCCGGTCACGGTCATGCAGTCGCCGTGCAAATAGCCGCCTTCGAGCAATTGCTGGATGACGATGCCGACGCCGCCGACATCGTACATATCCTTGGCCACATAGCGCCCGCCCGGCTTCAGATCGGCGATGTAAGGCGTGCGGCGCATGACCTCGCAGACGTCGAACAGATCGAAATCGATGCCGGCCTCGCTGGCCATTGCCGGCAGGTGCAGCCCGGCATTGGTCGAGCCGCCGGTCGCGGCGACGATGGCGGCGGCATTTTCCAGGGACTTGCGGGTAACGATGTCGCGCGGGCGCAGCTGGGTCTTGATCAGCT
>JBLHHE010000260.1:0-4255 GCA_047616465.1 Alphaproteobacteria bacterium | reverse complement strand
GCAGCCCAACCACGCCCGCACCCATAAATTTAGCGGGGTTATTCGCACAGCGCGTCCACGGTGCAGCGACTAGTGCGTGACGCGTTACTTCCTTTGTCCACCGTGTCTCCAATATGTTGCAACTCATGGGCAGGAACTTCATGGGTATGATCGGATGCTACAGAAAGAATTTATGGACACGGCCACCCGATGTCCCCGGCTAAAATGAGGGGACTTGAACGACGCCTGGCACGGCTGGGGGCATACGAGACCGGCCCAAGTCAAATCCATCGGATCATCGTGGATGTAGACGAGACTGAAGAGGAAGTGATCCTGCGCAAGTTTGGCATCGAGGGTCCGCCGGATGGAGCCGGTTTAATCCTCCGCCAAATAGTCGCACCGCGACCAGTGCCAGGAGCCTAGGACTGAAGCAATGACCGACGCTGCTAAATCAGCAGAGAAACAACGCGGACGCCCTTTTAAGAAAGGCAAGTCGGGCAATCCCGCGGGCCGTCCACATGGCTCACGCAACAAGGCTACGCTGGCAGTCGAACAATTGTTGGAAGGCGAGGCTGAAGCGATAACCCGCAAGGCGATCGAATTGGCATTGCAGGGTGACGGGCCGGCCTTGCGATTGTGTATGGAGCGATTGTTCCCACCGCGAAAGGACCGCCCGGTCTATATTGATATGCCAGAAATCAACTCGCCAACTGATGCGGTAAACGCCATGGGCGCGCTCGTCGGTGAACTAGCTGAGGGGAACGTGACCCCAAGCGAGGCCCATGCGATTGCCGGTGTGATCGAGACGTATCGCCGGACAGTAGAGACCGAAGAAATCGAGCGGCGTTTAGCTGCATTAGAGGTGAGCAGTGCGCGCTAAGCGCCTGGTGCCCGATATGCGGGCCGATCGCTACCGATTGCCGCTCGATCGGGTAAGTGGAACCGTCGCCGGAACCTCGCGAAATCGCGTCCCGTGGTCACTTTATGGTCACTCATATAATCAAGGGGTTAGCCGATATTCAGCTAACCCCTTGAAAAAATTGGCTCCGGCGGTAGGACTCGAACCTACGACCTTGTGATTAACAGTCACGCGCTCTACCAACTGAGCTACGCCGGAATAGATCGACCGGCGTTATAACAAACGCAGGCGTACGTGCAATCAATATAATGGAGGCCCGGGCCGGAATCGAACCGGCATACAAGGATTTGCAGTCCTCTGCATCACCACTCTGCCACCGGGCCACCGGTGAGAATTCGTTATTTTCGATGTTCCGAGGATTTGGCTCGGGATCGGGTTCGTGGTGCGCCGGTGTTATGGCACCGTTAGAGCCTTGTCTTCAAGCCGTTGTGGCGAGATCGCGGGTCCGGCCGCGAATAGGGTGACTTGGCCGTTTAGGGTTAATTCGCCATCGCGCCCCGATTGCCTTTCAAAACCACGCCGAGGTGAGTAACTTCGCATGTGCGACAGCATCAAATTAGGGAGGCACGAATGCAATTAATCGACCTGAGCCGGGACATTCATCACAGGATGCCGCGTCTCGTGAACCATCCGTCCATTATCGTCACCGAATATAGTAACCATGACGAGGTCAGAGAAGCCGACGGCTACAAGTTTAGCTCCGCCACCCTGAACCTGTCGTTGGGCGACCATGCCGGCACCCATGTCGATGCGCCGTGCCATTTCGATGCCAGCCCCGACGCCCTGTCGATCGACCAGACGCCCCTGGAGCAATATTTTACCGAGGCGGTGTGCCTGGACTTGTCGGCCAAGCCGTTGAAGTCGGATATTTCGATCGAGGACCTGGAACAAGCCGTCGAGGTGGCGGGGGTCGAGATCAAGGAGAAGGATATGGTCCTGCTCCATATGGATTTCCATAACCGCACCTACGGCACCCCGGGCTATTTGACCGATTTTCCCGGACTGACCAAGGAATCCGCGACCTGGTTGGGCGAGAAAGGCATCAACATGTTTGGCGTCGAAGCGGTGAGCCCCGGACGGCCGGGCCGCCATAATTTCGAAGTCCACCATGTATGCCGTGATTTGGGCTTCACCCATGTGGAGGGTCTGGTCAATCTGGAGAAGCTGATCGGCAAAGGCCGGTTCAGGTTTATCGGCTTTCCGATTAAAATAAGAGGCGGCACTGGGGCGCCGATCCGGGCGGTTGCCTGGTTGGATGATTAGCGGCGGCGGCCGACGCTTAAGAAATCATCCGTTTCGCCATTTCGAGTTTGTTCAATGTGTCGGCGAGGCGGCCGATCAGAGCCTCGATCAGAAGCAGGGCGGTCTCGGGATCCGATGTAATCGAGGTGCGCAACTCGTCAACGGAGACGGCAAACAAGCGGCAATCGGTTTTGGCCGCCGCCGAGGCTTGGCGTGTATTGCCGACAAGCCCAGACTCGCCGAATAGCTCGTCCTTACCGAGTTCGGCTGTCAGGGCATTGGTCGATATTTCGATAATGCCGTCCATGATCAAAAAGGCTTCCGTTGCGGCATCGCCTTTTTCAAAGAGAACTTCACCGGCGGCAATATTTACCCGTCGCATCGCTCAACGCTCCCCAACTGGCCGAACATGTTTTAGGTCGGCCAGTATGTACGCTCACGACGACTGCAACAATCCCGCTGCACCTATGATTTAGGGATGTCGCGCAGGCTCGTGTTGGCGGCTAACCAGTCCCGCGCCAAGCGTTGGCCTTCCTGCAATTGCGCCTTTTTCAAGCGCTTCGCCACCCGGTCGCGGTCGTCGAAGGCTTTTCCCAGACCGCTGGCCGCCGCGATGGCGTACCATTTATAGGCCTCGATCCGGTTTTTTTGGGTACCCTGGCCGTTCTCGTGCATGGCGGCCAAGTTTATCTGAGATTCGGAGAAACCCTGTTTCGCTGCCCGGCTGAACCAACCGATCGCGATCTCATGGTTCTGTTCGACGCCGAATCCTTTGAAATAAGCGACCCCGAGTGCGTTCTGAGCCTCTGCATTACGGCTCGCTGCGGCGCGTTGCCACCAGATGATCGCATCGGCAAAATTTCGACCGTTCTTCAACGCTGAATCGCGGGTGATGAAAATGCCGAGATTGTACTGCGCTTCGGGTAATCCCAGTTCGGCGGCCTTGCGATACCATCGGCGAGCCTCGGGCTCGCTTTGGGAAACACCAATACCCTGGGCGAAACGATAGCCCACCCGGAATTGGGCTTCCGCGACGCCCTGATCGGCGGCTTTGCGGTACCATTCCAGGGCAGTGACGTCGTTTTTGGTCACGCCGCGGCCCGTAGCATACAGGTTGGCCAGCTTGAGTTGGGCCTCCGAAGCGCCGCGATCGCCTGCGGTGCGGTACCAGCGCGCTGCAAGAGCGGGATCTTCCGCTATACCGCGTCCGTCGAGATAGGCATCCGCCAGCTTTATTTGCGCTTCGATGAGACCCTGATCGGCGGCCTTGCGGTACCATTTCGACGCCGCGTGGTCGTTTTTTGCGACACCCAGTCCGGCGTTGTAGCGGTTGGCAATTTTAAGCTGCGCCACGGCGATGCCTTGCTCGGCCGCTTTCTCGTACCATTTAGCGGCGAGGGCATCGTTGAGCGCGACACCGCGCCCGGACGCGTAGATTTCAGCCAGCTCGAGTTGGGCCGTAGCCAAGCCTTGCTCGGCCGCCTTTTCGTACCATTGCGCCGCGACTATTTGGTTCTTGGCGGTGCCCAATCCATTGGCATGCATATCGGCCAAGCTGAATTGCGCGTCACGATTGCCGGCTTCGGCAGCCGGCTGCAGGTCGGCTAAGGCGGCCGCGTAATTACCCTGCTGATAGGCCTCAATGCCCCGCTGGTAATTGTGATTACATCCCGCCAGAGCAAGCAGGAGAAGGATGGCAATTAAATATGGACGGGTCACAGCCAGGGTCTTTCTACAGTTTACTTGCGGGTATTAAGTTTCCGATTTTCGCCTCGGAGACTTTACTTCTTTTTGCTAGTTAACGACAAGCAAGATTAGCCTATGCTGCTGTTTTGGTTAATAATTATTGCCGATTCTGCAGCCATAGCAGCAGCGCCAGCCCGGTGCCGACGGCGCTGATAGCCGCCATCGCAAAGAACGCTTGTCCGCCAAAGGCTGCGAAAAGACTGCCTGCGCCGATCATCGCCAGGCCCATGGCAAGGCCGGAGGCCGAGGCATAGATGCCCTGTGCCGTTGCCGACAGTCCCGGTGGCGCGTTGCGGGCGACGAAATGCATAGCGCCTAGATGGACGGCCCCGAACGTTATGGCGTGCAGCACCTGGATGACCACCAGAG
>JBLHHE010000259.1:0-4262 GCA_047616465.1 Alphaproteobacteria bacterium | reverse complement strand
CGTTCACAACCGGGAGATCATGAGCGATGCGCCCGGCCGGGCCTTCGACTCTGCCGGACAAGGCCGGCACGCAATGGAGCCGCCGACCGACCCGCAGCGTAACAACCAGCAAGCCTTCGCCCGCGAGATTGCGGCACACATCGATTCTGCCGCCGATCGAAATCTATTCGATCACCTCGTTCTGGTGGCGGCGCCACAAATGCTCGGCGAGCTACGGAAGTGCTTGTCGAACACGGCTTCTGCGAAAGTTACCGGCGAGCTTCCCAAGGATCTCACCCATTTACCGATTCATAAGCTCCCCGACCATTTGGGGGCGGTCATGGCTATTTAGGCGCAGAATAACGGGCGCTAGGCCATCAAACCCCTGTCCCGCAGGAACACAGTTACCGCGCCCCACAGGGTCGGCTCGCCCATGTCGGCGTAGTGGTAGCGCGCCCGAACAATCGGTAATTCCAGCGGAATATCTAGCGCCAGATCGATCGGCGTGCCGGCGATCACCACATCGGCGCCGCTGGCGTTGAGGGTTGCCGCCAGGGCGCTCTTCTGGGCTTCGCTGTACCCCATCGCCGGTAGAACGGCGCCGAGATGGGGGAAGGCGTCATAGACCGCGGCGATATCGGGTGCGGCGAAGGGTCGGGGATCGATGATTTCAGCCGCCCCGGCGGCAAGCGCGGCGGCGTATCCGGCGCCGAAAGCCATGCCGCCATGGGTCAGGGTGGGACCGTCGTCGACGACAATGACGCGCTTGCCCCGAACCCGGCCGGGGTCGTCCAAGGTAACCGGTGATCCGGCGCGCACCACCATGGCATCGGGGTTGAACCGGGCAACATTATGTTCGATCGCGTCGACAGCGGCCGCAGTGGCGGCGTCAGCCTTGGCGATGACGACGATATCGGCTGAACGCAAATTCACTTCGCCTGGCCAGTACGAAGTCTCGTGCCCTGGCCGCAGTGCATCGACCAGGACAATGTGCAGGTCGGGCCGCACAAACGGAAAGTCGTTGTTGCCGCCGTCCCACACGATGACATCGGCCTCGGCTTCGGCTGCGGACAGGATGGGAGCGTAATCGACGCCGGCGAAGACCACCATACCGGCCTCGATGTAAGGCTCGTATTCCTCGCGTTCCTCGATGGTGCAATCGGCCGCGTCGAGATCGTTGCGGGTCGCAAAGCGCTGTACAGCCTGCGCCGCCAGATCTCCGTAAGGCATGGGATGGCGGATCGCCGCGGTGCGAATACCTGCCGCGGTCAGGTGTTCGGCGATATGGCGCGCCGTCTGGGATTTGCCGCAGCCGGTCCGCACCGCCGATACGGCGATTACCGGCTTCGTCGCGGCGAGCATGGTGGCGTCAGGGCCGAGCAAAACAAAGTTACAGCCGACCGCTTCGGCCCGGCTCGCCGCGTGGATGACATGGGCATGGGGCACATCGCTATAGGCGAAGACCACCGTATCGGCCCGCTGGCCGCGGCAAATTTCCTCCAGATCGTCTTCGGGCCGGATCGGAATGCCTCGCGGATACAAAGGCCCGGCCAGGACGGAAGGATAAGACCGTTCGGCGATACCGGGGATCTGCGTCGCGGTGAACGCCACAACGCGGCAGGCGGGATTATCCCGGTAGACCGAGTTGAAATTATGAAAGTCGCGCCCCGCCGCGCCCATGATGACAATGCGCTCAGCCTCGCCGGGTGATGCCAGTTCGTTCATGTCGGCAGGCCTCAAATCAGTTTCTGAGCAACAATGACCCGGATGATTGGGCGAGCAACGATACGATATCGACGCTTTTCACTGTCTTGCCCAAACGGTCCAATACCAGGGTTCCGGGCGCCGCATCGAGGATCGCTTCGCTTAGATTCTCAGCCCCCCGCAACAGGATCATCCGCACGGTAGCCGCTTGCCCGGTCTCTTTGAGGAATAATTCGATTTGTTGCGTGAGACCTTGCGCGGTTTCGCTATCCTCCCCGACGGCGAAGACTGTGAGCGGACAGCCGAAATCGCCCGCCAGGTCGCGCGCCGCAGCGAGATCCTCACGGTCGCCATCGAACACGGCAAGAACCGATCTGTCGGGCGCGCCGGTTTCATTGAGCACCAACAACGACGCGGCGATTCGACCGGTTACCGCGTCGACCAGCCCGCGCACCTGGGCCGCATTCTGGGCGCCCCGCAGGAGAGGTATGACGATCAGGTCACCCGGTGCGGCATCGCTGAACGCCTCCGGCAGCAAGGATGTCTGGCGCGCGCGAAAGGTCCAAGAGATCGATGTTCGGGTGATTGTCGCCTCGAACCGTTCGCGGGCGCGCCCCGACGTCACCCGCATCGCCCGGCGCACCATGGCCTCGTCCAACAGCGAAGGCTCGTGGCTATAGGCATGGAAGAAACGGGACTGAGGCAAACCCGCAATGTCGAGCAACCGCGTGTCCTCAATACAGAAACACTCGACGGGGGTGCGATTACGCAGCGCTATTTTGAAGACCGGTTCGAAAATCGTCTCGCTCGGCGCTTCGGGCGCCAAGGCGATCAGAATACGGCGCTGCTCGACCGGGTTCATGTCGCAGCCTGTTCGTTGTCATCGCGCTGGCCGTGGCCGAATTTAGAGCGAATTTCGGCGAATTCGCGCAGCCGGTCAGCAACGCGTCGGTTAAACGTATCGTCGGGGAAGCTGCCATCGGCTTGTTTCTCACCGGCCGTCATACCGGTCAATATCTCGATGCCCTGGTCGATCGTTTCCACCGGATAAACATTAAACTTCTTCGCTTCGATCGCTTCCCGGACCCGGCGATGAAGCATCAAGTGCTTGACGTTTGAATGGGGGATCAGCACCCCTTGTTCGCCGGTCAGCCCCCGGGCGGCGCAGACATCGAAAAACCCTTCGATCTTGTCGTTGACGCCGCCAATCGCCTGCACTTCTCCGGCCTGATTGACCGATCCCGTGACGGCAAACCGCTGTGCGATCGGCACGTCGGCGATCGCCGACAAAAGACAGTAGAGTTCGGCGGAAGAGGCGCTATCGCCATCGACTCCGCCATAGGATTGCTCGAATACCAGCGAGGCGTTGAGCGACAGAGGCCGGTCTGCTGCGTAGTGAGAACTTAAATATCCGGCGAGGATTAACACGCCTTTCGAATGTGTGGGACCACCGAGGGCAACTTCGCGCTCGATATCGACGACATCGCCCCGGCCCAGACGAATGCGCGCGGATATCTTGCTCGGCTTGCCGAAACTGAAACTGCCCAGTGTCATAACCGACAGGCCATTTATCTGAGCGATTTTTGCGCCGTCGGTTTCGATCAAGATCGTCCCGTCGAGGATTTCGTCTTGAATGCGCTCGCTGATCCGGTCGGATCGGTAGATTTGCGCATCGATGGCTTTGTCCACATCACCCGCCGCGACAATTTCACGGCCCTCCTGAAGCGCCACATGGTCGGCTTCGCGCAGCAGATCGGCGAGGTCGCTGATATTGGCCGAAAGCTTATTCTGATGGCTGGCGAGACGTGTCGAGTGCTCCATGACCCGGGCCACCGCGGTGCGATCGAAGGCGTGTAACTTCTCGCGATGGATCACGCTGCCGACCAGCTCGGCATACTGCTGCAGCGTGTCCGGCGACCGGTCGATCCGTTCGTCGAAATCGGCGGCGACCTTGAACAGTTCGCGAAATTCCGGGTCGTACTGGCTCAGCAGATAGTAAAAATGGCGCTCGCCGACCAAGACGACCTTCACATCGAGCGGAATCGGTTCCGGTTCGAGGGTCTGGGTGCTGAGCAGGCTGAGCGCATGGGCCATCGTCTCGATCCGTATTTCCCGGCTGCGCAGGGCCTGCTTCAAGCCCTCCCAGGCTAGCATGTTTCCCAATACCTTGCGGGCATCGAGAATGAGATAGCCGCCATTGGCGCGGTGGATCGCGCCGGCGTGGATCAGAGAAAAATCGGTTGTCAGCGCCCCCATCTCGGCCCGGTGTTCGACCGTGCCGAGCAGGCGGTCATAGGTCGGATTATCTTCGTAGACAATCGGTGCGTGCTCGCTTTCGCTGTGATCGACCAGCAGGTTAGCCTGGTACCGGCGGAACAACGCCTGGCCGTCCTCGATTGGCGACTGCGTCTCGGGGGAATGGTCGTCCGCGGTTGTCAGAAACTCTTCGGCGTGGGCGATGACATCGTTACCGACCGCTTCGAGATAGGTGCTGACATCGGCGAGATCGGCGTATTTTTGCTTCAGGGTCTCCAGCAAATCCATTACCGCGAAATGCGCGGTTTCTTCGTTCAGTTTAC
>JBLHHE010000258.1:0-4298 GCA_047616465.1 Alphaproteobacteria bacterium | reverse complement strand
CAGCCTTGCCTTTGTTTTTTTTACGAGCCATCGCTCTGTTTCCGTTTATGGTTGGGTAATTGCGTCGGCCGAACAACCCGATAAGGGCCTGCAACAGGCTATGTCTGCCTATCTGCGCTTTACGACTGCATTACACCCGATACCTGCCGTGAATCACAATCGGTGTTTACGGCAGAAGTTGACCCATTCCAGACGTGAAGGCCGTTCATAGACACCCTAGCCCCCTCAACATACACTCCCGCTCAAATCGTTAGGGGGCGAAGCCAGTTAATGGCCGAACAGCGTGCACAAAGGAGGCTTGCTGCCATATTGGCAGCCGATGTAGTTGGTTACAGCCGTCTCATGGGCGAAGATGAGACGGGAACACTAGCCGCGTTGAAACAGCACCTTACTGGGTTGATCGCTCCCACTATCGCTGAACATCAGGGTCGTATCTTTAAACTGATGGGCGATGGAGTGTTGGCCGAGTTCGCCAGCGTCGTCGATGCTGTTGAATGTGCGGTTAGCATTCAGCGCGGCATGGCGGATCGCACGGCCGATACCCCTGAAACAAGCCGAATTATATTTCGCATAGGCATAAATCTCGGTGACGTGATTGTTGATGGCGACGACATCTATGGCGATGGTGTGAATGTCGCGGCGCGCCTGGAAGGTCTCTCTGAGCTAGGCGGCGTTTGTATTTCGGGAACGGTCTTCGATCAGGTGAAAAGTAAACTCGATCTGTCGTTCGATGATCTGGGACCGCAAGAAGTCAAGAACATCGCCGAGCCGGTGCGGGTTTATCAGTGGCAACCGGTAGCGCCAGACGCTGACACAACCTCTGAGACGGGCCATTCGCTCCAGCTACCCGACAAACCATCGATAGCGGTGCTGCCATTCAGCAACATGTCCAACGATCCGGAACAGGAGTATTTCTCCGATGGCATTACCGAGGACATCATCACGGCGCTGAGCCGTATCCGGCAGTTCTTCGTGATCGCCCGGAACACGACATTTACCTATAAGGGCCGGTCGGTGGACGTAGCGGCGGTGGCGAGAGAACTGAGGGTTCGCTACGTTCTCGAAGGCAGCGTGCGCAAATCCGGAAACCGGGTACGTATCACCGGACAGCTGATCGATGGCGATACCGGCAATCACATCTGGGCGGAGCGTTACGATCGCGACCTTGAGGATATTTTCGAGGTCCAGGACGAGATCACGCAGACCGTGGTTGGTGCGATCGAGCCCGAAATGGCGGCGGCCGAACGCGAGCGGGCGAAATCGAAACCGGCCGAGAACCTCGCCGCCTGGGATTTTTATCAACGCGGCATGTCGGTTATCTGGGATCGCGAAAATCACGGCAATCTCAGCCCGGAAACCCTTCAGGTGGCGAAGCAGTTTTATGAGCAGGCAATCGAGCGGGACCCGAAATTTGCCGACCCCTACGCCGGACTGGCGTTGTGTTATTTTTATTTTCTTATCTTCGGGTTCTCCGAAGATCGGGCAGCGGACGGCGAAAAGGGTCTTTTGGCAGGCCGCCATGCCGTAACCTTCGCCAGCGACAACGCCCTGGCGCGTTCCGGGCTCGGCTACATCCATATCGCCAGGTGCGAGCCCAACCTCGCGATCCACCACTGCGGCGCGGCCGTGGAAATCAATCCGAGCGGTTTCCATGAAAGAATCGGTCTTGCGATGGCATTGATCTGGTCGGGGCAGCCCGAACAGGCGCTTCAGCATCTTGAGATGTGTTTGCGTCTGAGCCCGCGCAATCCCTCGATGGGCCCCGTCCTCGTGCGGTTTGCCGAGGCCCATTTCCAGCTCGGTGATTATGACAAATCGGTTGATTATGCGAACCAGGCGCTGCTGCGCCCGGAAACCGGCATTCTGGGCAATTGCGTCAAGGCGTCTGCACTGGCGCATCTCGGCCGACCGGATGAGGCCGGGGAGGCGCTGAACGAGCTTTTGCGCCGCCGGCCCGGCATGTCGGTTACGCTGATAAAGGAAAGCGTGGCGATAACCGATCAGGCATTTCTCCAGACCTATGTCGATGGCCTCCGCAAGGCCGGGTTGCCCGAGAACTAAAGATCGGACAGCAGCCGTGACCGGTTGCAGAATGCGATAGGCGATTACCGTGAATTCTCCGAATGTTTTCCGAGCGGGCATTCTTTAAAAAAACAGGACACCGATGCCGGTTGCGAGCAGTAGCCAAAGGGCCACGCGCCGGAAATATTCCTTCGGGGCGATCCTGAACAGGCGGCTGCCGGACCATGTTCCGAGGACATAAGCCGGAGCCAGAATTATCGCGTGCTGCAAGGTTCCGGCACCGACGCCACCGGCGAAAAACAACGAACCGAGTACCATGATGATCACCGCGCCAATGGCGATGACGATATTGGCGCGTTGAACTTCGACGGGTTGAGGGGCAGCCAGAAAATAGAGCGCCAATGGCGGTCCCCCAACACCGGTCGCACCGGTGATGCTGCCTGCCAATCCACCGGCCACCGCACTGGCGAAAATTCCTCGCGGGCCGCGATAGACCCAACCGCTTATCAGGACCGACGCAGCGAGGAAGACAAAGGCGCCCATTGCACGGCGGATAATCTCGGCATCCAGATTGACCAGCGCCAGAACGCCGACAGGCGTGCATATGATAATAGCTCCACAAACCGGCAGCAGTTCGCGCCAGCGGGCGTTGCGCACGGCGCCGGGATAGAGTTGCGCCGAGCCGATCATCCCGATAACCACGGATACGGCGATCGCCTCGACGGGGCCGAAAAGCAAGGTAAACAGCGGCACCAGGACGAGTGCTGCGCCAAACCCGGTATAGCCGTGGATGACCCCGCTCAATGCGGCGATCAAAGCGGCCAGCAACAGATCGGTATTCAGCATTGCGGCGAAATTTTCAAACATCTGGATTCGAATCCGCGTTGCCGGAGAACCAAAACCTGCATCACCCGTAAGCGGACATTGGACCTCGATTGACGAACCTCGGCCCGCCGGCTGATGCCGGCCAATTTCCCGCCTGCGGTTATGTCAGAAACTCTCCGGTCGCCAGCCAATGGGCGCATTCGGGGCCGAGTTCCTCGATCGCCCGCGCTTCGTAGGCTCCGATGTCTTCCCTGGTCAGGGTATCGCGCCAGCGGCCGTTGGTACCCTTGTTGATGAACACCTTGGCGCCGCCTTCGAAGATCGCCCCGCCCAGTGGGGTGCTCAGGGGCGCGTTGTTCTTCATGTAGTCGAAGGTGCAATGACGGACCATGTCGTCCCATTTGCTCTCATCGATTGGAGCCTCGATGAACCCGGCGATCTTGCGCATCTCGCCTTCCATGTCGTCTTTGAGATTCTGGTAGTGAATGAAATAGACGTTGGGAAGGTCGCGGGCGGTCCACCAGCTGCGGATGTTTTCCCAGAACGGAAACAGGGGAAAACCGTCCTTGTTGAGCCAGTCGAGGAAATACTGCCTGACGTCGCTGGTTGGATTCGGTTCCATCAGTATCGGGCCAAAATCGGGCAGGGCCCTGATGCCGTCATAGAAGACATCGTTCGAATAGACGTGGTGGTTGTGAAAGCTCCACACCACATCGCGGCCGTCGCGCCCAATATAGATGTATTTGGCTTTGGGCGAGAACACCAGCGCGTTCAGCGGCAGGTGGGTTTTCAGGAAACGGCGATGTTCCTGCGCCTCGAGATCGGGCCGTTTTTCCGGTGGCGGCAGACGAAAATCGACCCAGGGTGATATTTCACCAACCGGCACACCGTCAGTTTCGCCGTTGAAAACGAACTGGGCGACGATCTGTTGCATCCAGGTCGTACCGGACTTGGCCCAGGTCGCGATGATAACGTCGTCGTCGCGGAACTTGAAATTGTTCCAGTAGGTCGAATCCATCGCCCACATCTGCATTTCGCGTGTTTTTATCGGCCATTCGATTTGCTGATTCATCTAGAAGTTCCCCCCAAATCGTAGTTGTGCCCGTCGCCCGGCCATTATGGGTATGTAACCCGCCCTCAACAACGTAAGAGTATTGAAGGGGCCGCACCGGAAATTACTGGCGTGGCCCTTTCTGTTTCCTTTCTTACAAACGTACTGATTATGCCGAACCGAGACAGCGAAAATCCGGTAACCACATTATATATTAGCTTTTACTAAATGGCAGCTTTTGGCTAATAACGGACATCGCCCAGCCAGTCCGCAATGTCCGCTTTACCCCGGTGATCTCAACTGGTCGACGCAACACTTTATCTTGTAAGCAAAGATGGAGTGCACAGATATGGGTCAAATACGTCGTCCAGGTTTAACGTCGGCACAGAAGACAGAGTTG
>JBLHHE010000257.1:0-4299 GCA_047616465.1 Alphaproteobacteria bacterium | reverse complement strand
CCCAGCTCCGAGACTAACGCGGCGCAAAGCGCATTCATGGCTTTCGGCCGATTGAGGCGCACGATGCCGACACGGCCTTGGGTATCGACTTCGATGTTTTCATAGGCCATAGCCCAGCTCTCCTTATGGATATTCTGGTCCCAAAGGACCTGATTATGTGTGACTAATTGGGTGCGATGGAAAATCGCACGACCAACGGATTACTGCCGTCGATAATTTCGACGCTTAATAGTTCGCCGCCCCGCTGCCAGCGAGAACCCGTCTCGCCCCCCATGAGCTTCTGCCATCCTAAGCCGGGAAGCGCGGCGCGATAGAACGCCACAACATCGGCTTCGGTGACGGCGCCGCGCGCCACCGCTTCGACGATGCGCCCCTCCGGCTTGTCGAAACTGATGCCGGCCTCAACCTCTTCGACGAGCCCTGGTGGCAAGGGCAGATCCGCCACAGCCGCCAAATATTCCGGATCGGCGGCCAACGCCTGAGACACAAGCAGAACCACCAGGCCAAGGGCAGCCAACGAATGATGGAAATTTGTGGTCAGGCGAGACAGCATGGCGGGCCCGCTGTTTACTCAACGCTGCCAGCGAGAGCAATAGAAAGTCGATCGGCCGCTTTGCACAATACGGCGAATACAGCCTGTCGCGTTTTCGTCCGGAGCGCAACGCGGGCAATGTTCATTTTCGCGCCCATACACGGCGAATTGGTGCTGAAAATAGCCCAACTCCCCATCGGCGTGGCGAAAATCGCGCAGGCTGGAGCCGCCGGCGGCGATGGCCCGCTGTAAGACCTCTCTAATCGCCCCCACCAGAACCTCGGCTCGCGCGCCTTGCACTGTATAAGCGCCGCGCCGAGGCGACAGATTGGCGTGATAAAGCGCCTCGCAGACATAAATATTGCCGAGCCCCGCGACATTCTTCTGATCGAGCAGCGCGGCCTTGATCGGGGTTCGCCGTCCCTCCAGTCGCGCCGCCAGGATGGGGCCATTGAATTCATTGCCCAGCGGCTCTGGTCCGAGGGCGCGCAGCAACGGATGGCTATCGACCTCGCCGGTGGCCATCAGGTCCATGGAACCGAAACGTCTTGTGTCGTTGAAGCGGATTTCCGCGCCGCCCACCGTGCGAAAAATGACATGATCGTGCTTTTCCAGCGGCGGCAGGTCGGCGCCCGGCGGGAACACCCGCATACGCCCGCTCATGCCGAGATGGACCAGCAACACCTGGCCGTCTTCCAGCGCGACCAGCAGATACTTCGCCCGCCGGGTGATACCGGTCACCTTGCGGCCGGCAAGGCGCGCTGCCAAATCGACCGGCAGGGGGAACCGTAAGGCCGGCACACGCGCTTCGACGTCTTGTAAAACTTGTCCCTCGAGAGCCGTCAACAGGCCTTGGCGGGTCGTCTCGACTTCAGGCAGTTCAGGCATCGGGCTTCCCAGGCGCGTTATCCAGGCATGTCGTATTGGCGCTCCCTAGCACTATTGGATGGGGGCCAGTGGCGCAAGTTATCGAGCGATTTGACGCAGGGGAATTCTTTTGCCGCCGGGGCCCCGTCTCCGATATGGTCCGGCCCATGAGCGAGCTTGGCAAAAACGACGACCTATCGACTACCCATTTCGGATTTTCCGAAGTGCCCGTGGCGGAAAAGACTGCACGGGTGCGCGCGGTCTTCGATTCCGTCTCCAGCCGCTACGACCTTATGAACGACCTCATGAGCGGCGGTATTCACCGTCTCTGGAAATCGGTCCTTATCGACCAACTCAATCCCCAGGCGGGTATGGAGATCGTCGATGTAGCCGGCGGAACAGGCGATATCGCCCGGCGGATTTTGGCGCGCTGTAAGGGCGCGGCCAGGGTTACGGTCTGCGACATCAATGCCAGCATGCTGACCGCCGGCCGCGACCGGTCGATCGACCGGGGCGAACTGGCGGGCGACGCCGCCGCGGATTTGGTCTGCGGTAATGCCGAGGCATTGCCGTTAGCCGACGCATCGCTCGATGCCTACACAATCGCCTTCGGCCTGCGCAATGTGACCCACATCGATAAAGCGCTCGCCGAAGCGCGCCGGGTGCTCCGGCCCGGCGGCCATTTTTTGTGCCTGGAATTCAGCCGTGTCGTGGTGCCAATGCTGACGCCGATCTATGAGCGTTATTCCTTCACAGTGCTGCCGCAACTCGGTGCGCTGGTCGCCCGCGACCGGGACTCCTACGTTTATCTCGCGGAAAGTATTCGCAAATTCCCGCCGCAGGACGAGTTGGCAACGATGCTTCGCGATGCCGATTTCGACCAGGTAAGTTATCGCAATTTGTCCGGGGGGATCGCCGCCATCCACTCGGCGTGGCGGATCTGAGAAGGCTGCCGATGTTGCGCGCTGTGCGAAATATTCTGCGACTTATCGGCATCGCCCGCACCTTGGCGCGTCACGATGCACTGTTCCCGCTCAATTGGCTGCCGGCCACAGGCGGGCTCATTCTGACAGCCCGGCTGTTGTCGGGCTTTCGGATCAAGCGCAGCGTCCGCGCGCTACGTCCCGGCGTTCGATTGGCCATCGCGCTGCAGGAGCTCGGCCCCAGCTTCATCAAATTCGGGCAAATGCTGAGCACCCGTCCCGATCTGGCCGGCGAGACGATCGCCGATGATTTATCCACTTTGCAGGACGATTTACCGCCGTTTCCTACCGCTCAAGCACGCTTGGCCGTTGAAAACGAGCTCGAGGGGTCGCTCGACGAATTGTTTGAGAGTTTCAACGATGAACCGGTCGCCGCCGCGTCGATCGCCCAAGTCCATTTCGCGGTGACCCGGCCAACGCCCCATGAAATCACCCTCGCCGCCGTGGCCGGCCTGCCGGCCACGGGCCGCGACGTCGCCGTCAAGATCTTACGGCCGGGCATTGAAAAGGCCTTCGAACGCGATCTCGATTTGTTTCGCTGGGTTGCCGGTATGGTGGAGCGGACCCAACCCCGGCTACGCCGCCTCAAGCCCGTCGCGGCAATCGAGACGTTCGCCGAGGCGGTGCATTGGGAGATGGACCTGCGCATGGAATCCGCCGCGGCGGTGGAGTTGGCGGAAAACTTCGCCGACGATCCCAACTATGTAGTACCGGCGGTCGATTGGCAGCGCACCGGCCGCCGCGTCCTGACCACCGAGAGGATCGACGGCATCCCCATACACGATGTCGATGATTTGCGCGCCGCCGGTCATGATTTGGAAACGATCGTAAAGCGCGCGTCGGAAAACTTTTTCCGGCAGGTCTTCCGCGACGGCTATTTTCACGCCGACATGCACCCAGGGAATGCTTTCGTGCAGGCCGATGGCGCGCTGGCGGTGGTCGATTTCGGCATCATGGGGCGGATCGACCGTCGCACGCGCTACTACTTGGCGGACATGTTGCTGGGCTTTGTCACCGGTGATTACGACCGTGTCGCCGACGTCCATTTCCGCGCCGGCTATGTGCCCGCCGACAAAGACCGGCAGGCCTTCAAGCAGGCAGTACGCGCCGTCGGCGAGCCGATCTTCGGGCGGGCGTCCGCCGATATATCGATCGCGCGGCTGTTGGCGCAGCTGTTTCAGGTCACCGAGCAGTTTGACATGGAGACCCAGCCGCAGCTGCTGTTGCTGCAGAAAACCATGCTGCTCGCCGAAGGCGTCGGACGCCAACTCGCGCCCAACGCCAATATGTGGCAACTCGCCCAACCGCTGATCGAAGATTGGATGCGCGAGCACCGGGGTCCGGAAGCACAGCTGGCCGAGCTAGCCGCCGATGCCTTCCGCGCCGCCGAACGCCTGCCCCACGCCGTCGCCGAATTCGAGCGCGCCGCGCGCGGCGTAGCCGATGGAAAGCTGCGCATCGACTTAGCAGGCTATAGCACCGGGGCGCCCCAATGGCCCCTATGGTTGGCCATTGCCGCCCTTGCCCTTCTATTGCTGGCGGATTTGTAAGCGCGCCTTAGGGACGCGTTTTTCCGCCAACCCTACCGACACGACTTGCTCTGGCGTCGTTAGGTCACTATTTAAGTACATAGAAGAATCGTAAAACCCTATTAAACCCCTCAAAATCTTCACATTCAGGGGATGGCGACCATAATGCTCCACGGAAAACGTGTCCTCTTGATCATCAGCGGCGGAATCGCGGCTTATAAAAGCCTCGAGCTGATTCGTCTGCTGCGCAAGAAGGGGCTGGCCGTGCGCTGTATTTTAACCCGGGGCGGCGCCCAGTTCGTGACCCCGCTATCGGTCTCGGCATTGACCGAGGACAAGGTCTATACCGACCTGTTTTCCCTCACAGACGAAGCGGAAATGGGCCATA
>JBLHHE010000256.1:0-4303 GCA_047616465.1 Alphaproteobacteria bacterium | reverse complement strand
GACGACGACGGCGTAGTTGCTGGGATTGTCGCGCTTATCGGCAACGACAAACTCGGCGAGCCGCTCGATGTCGAACGGAACCTCGCTGATCAACACCCGATCGGCATCGGCCAGATAACCCGACACCAGCGCCGTCTCGCCGCTATTGCGGCCGAATAGTTCGATCACAGCAATACGCTCGTGACTGCCCGTCGGTGTGCGCAGCGCGTGAATGAACTCGACCGAGCGGCTGACCGCCGTGCTGAAGCCGATGCAATAGTCGGTGCCGAACACATCATTATCCATGGTCTTCGGGCAAGCCACCACCTTAACGCCCTCGCGGTGGAGACGGGCGGCGTAAGACAGGGTGTCATCGCCGCCGATCGGGACCAGCGCGTCGATGCCCAACGCTTCGATCGTACGCAACACATGAGGCGTGCAATCGGCGCGTCCCTCATCGTCGATCGTGACGGCGCCCTTCAGGAAATCCGGTAGGTCATCTTGGCGCACCGCGCCGGGATTGGTGCGCGAGGTATGCAACACCGTGCCACCGGTGCGGTCGATAGTGCGCACGGCTTGCGGGTCTAGGTGAACCACATTGTCATGGGTCGCGGGATCGTCGTGATTGTAATGTAGCGGTCCCGCCCAGCCGCGGCGAAAACCAACCACCGACCAATCGCGGGCATCGCATTGCCCAACCACCGCCTTGATGCACGAGTTCAGCCCCGGAACATCGCCGCCACCGGTAAGAATGCCGATACGCATGGCCACCGCCCTCTCGTCTAAATCCAATCCGCAACCTGCTGGCGATGGCATACCATAACGGTACGGGCAATACCGATTTAACCCCGGGCGTGGAACATGAGTTTACAGAACGCGTCGCGAGAGCAGTATCCGGTCTGTATCCAGCGGCCTTTTGGCCACCAATCAGCCGTCGCTTCCTGGCGTTTCTTTCTCCAGACGCTCGGCTCCGGCGACCTGGTTGGGCGTCATCTTCTTTACCAAACGGCCGAGCGCTTTTCCGGCCGCCGTATCGCCGTTGGCGGCGGCACGGCCGAGCCATAAACGAGCCCGAACGAAATCCTGCAGCACCCCTTCGCCCCGCAGATATTGCAGCCCAAGATCGCGCTGGGAGTTTGGTTCTCCCTGCTCGGCCGCCAGGCGATTCCAGCTTACGGCCTCGCCATTGTCGCGCTCGACACCAGCGCCCAACCGATAGGCTAAGGCCAAATTATGTTGCGCCACCGGGTTGCCTTGTTCGGCGGCCAATCGATACCAGGCCACAGCCTCGACATTGCTGCGTGCCACGCCCAGGCCGGCACGGTAGAGCTCCGCCAGATTGAATTGCGCCTCACGGTTACCCTGAAGGGCCGCCTTTCGGTACCACTCGGCGGCCTTAGCGTAGTCTTGCGGTATCTCGTCACTCCCCTTGGCGTAGAGCTCGGCGAGACCGAACTGGGCGGTTGGATGCCCCTGCTGGGCGGCGCGCTGGGCAGATTTGTACGCCATGGCAGGGTTCTTTTGGACGCCTTGACCTATGGCATAGCGAACACTCAGCGTCTGCAGCGCCTCGGTATGCCCCTGCTCGGCGGCAAGCTTAAGCCATTTCATCTCTGCAGCCGCCGATGCCTTCACCCCGCCTTGACCCAAGCGGTGCATGTTGGCGAGTTGGAACTGTGCATCGGCATTGCATTGGGTGGCCGCCCGCTGGAACCAGGTCACAGCGTCGCTATGACTACGGTCGACGCCGCGGCCCTTGAGGTACGCGAAGGCTAGCTTGACCTGGCTCTCTGAGTGTCCCTGTTCAGCGGCCACCTCAAACAATTTTACGGCCTCGGAAGTGTTGCCGGGGACACCCCGGCCAGCGCCAACAATCTTAGCAAGATTAAACTGCGCGGCCGGCAGACCCTGTTCGGCGGCAAGCCGATACCACTTTATAGCCTCTTCAGAATCGCGCGGCACACCTCTGCCCTGGCTATACATCTCGCCCAATCCATTCTGGGAGGGCGCGAAATTCTGGTCTGCCGCCAGGCGGTACCATTTTATGGCTTCATCGAAATCGCGCGGGACACCGTCACCACTTTCATAAGCCGTAGCCAGACTGTGTTGCGCAGCGGCCAGCCCTGCTTCAGCAGCGCTGAAATAATGTGCTACCGCCGCATCGCGATCGCGGGCGACACCTTCCCCATTGTCGTACATGACGCCAAGAGCGACCCGGGCGGCGGAGACGCCTTGCACGGCCGATTTTCGATACAGCTGCAATGCCCGGGCAAAGTACAATGAAACGCCCAACCCCCGTTGGTGCATATAGCCCAGTAAAAATTGGGCATCGGGATCATCCAGCTCAGCGGCCTTACGATACCATTCGACGGCCTTGGTATCATCCTGCCCAACACCCATTCCCGCGCTATACATGTAGCCAAGTAGCGTCTGCGCAGACGCCACGCCTTGCTCGGCAGCCGGGCGCAACAATTCAAGAACTGCCTGAAAATTCCGGCGTTCGAACGCGTCAACAATTTCGTGCTTCTGGTTGATGAGCAGCCGGTCTAAATGATGGCCCACGGTGTAATCGGCAAGCCCAAATTTTCCCCGGGGGCCCGTGCTGGTCTGATTGTCCCCAACAGACTGACCGCCGTTCAGATTTGCGCGCCCTTCGAGGTGAGCGCGGGCATCCGGGTGGTTTTGAGCGGCAGCGATCCGAAACCAGCGGAGTGATTCCGTCTCGTTTTTCTCTATCCCCTGGCCCTTAGCGTACAGGGTGCCCAGGGCGAACTGGGCATCGACGTCGCACCGGTCGGCCGCCTGGCGCAACCAAGTTGCAGCCTTGGTTAGATCCTGACCGACGCCATTGGCATTCGCGTACATAAAACCGACGCTTCGCTGCGCGAAAGCGAACCCTTGCGCACCAACCTTGCTGTACAACGTCAGCGCTTCGTTGTGACGCTCTGCTTTGTGCAAACTGCGGGCGAGTTGGAACTGGAAACGCACCTCGTCGGGGTATCGCTCAATTGCGCTCTGGCAAGCCGGGATGGCGCGGTCAGCATCGATCCTGGCGAAGATCACGCCGGCGGAACCGACACTATTGGAGGGATGAGCAGCCAGGGTATCGCACTCGGTCGCTGGCGCCGCGCGGACCTTCAAAGGTCTCGGCGCCGTGGTCTCTGCCCGCGCCGACGGTCGATATGAGGGAGGATACAAAACCAACCCCGGCCCGGACCTTGCCGTAGGACGCGAATTATCCCGACCACGCCGTTCTAGGCGCGCCACAATTTCGGGGGTAACTTTGCCGGTCTCGGGCAGATCGCCCTGGCGTTCAAACTGGCGCACCGCCGCATGAGTCCGCCGACCCGCGAGACCGTCAGCCAAGCCGACATTATAGCCGCGGGCGTTCAACAGTCGTTGCGCCTCGCTCACCAATTGTCGCTTGGTCATTGCGGTTAAACGAGCCGGCACTTCACCCGAAAACGTCCCGCCAGAGCTTATTAAGGAAAATTCCTCACGGGCCAAATTTTGCGCCGTTTCGACCTGGGCCGGCGTCATTTTGCGGGCGACGGCGTCGCGGCCCTCGACTGCCCGCGCATTGCTTTGGGCGCCGGCAATGTTCAACCATTTATAGGCTTCGATGTAGTCACGCGATACGCCGCGTCCGTTGGCATACATGACGCCTAATTTGTATTGCGCGCCTGCGTTGCCCTGTTTGGCCAGCGGACGCCACCGGTCCACATCGAACGCGAAATCGCCATCGCGCATTTCTGTGCCGCTTTTTTGAAAGTCTAAGGCGTCGTCGCGGATGACATCGCCAGAACCGTTCGCGAAAAGGCCTTTAAAGTTCGCGGCCATGGCTGCCAAATCGAAACGCTGATTCGCAGCCGGCGAAGAAGGAACGACAAAGATGCCTAGTGCACCAACGACTAACACCGCTACCCCAGCGGCAAATACCAGACGGCGGCGGGGCCGGCGGCGATCTTCAATGACAGTTGGCGGCTCCTGGTGAACAGGAGCCTCCGGCTCCGGCGCCGGAGGCTGAGACGATGTTGGTTGATATTGCTGATCAAATGAAAGACCTGGATACAAAGGCTGGTAAAGATCTTCCTCGGCAACCGCTTTCGGTTCGGCAGTCGTTAGCGTCTCGGTAAGGCCATCGTTCGCCGGCAGTAACATCCGTGGCAGCCAGCCAACAGCCAGCAACGCCGCAGCTGCCAACAGAACGTATCCAAATACGATGCCATCAAGTATTTCGGGCGCTGTTGGTACCAGCATGAGACCATTTGACAGTCGCCAGGTGAAGAACCCCCAGCCCCCGAAGAGAACGCATACGCCAACG
>JBLHHE010000255.1:0-4325 GCA_047616465.1 Alphaproteobacteria bacterium | reverse complement strand
AATGGCGGCAAGGCGTGGCAAAATGCCCGCACGCCAGCGGTTGACGCGGCGGTGCCTCGATTGTCCAATTGCCTGGTCCATCATATGCAAAACAACCGCTTCATTTCGAAAAATACTAATCTAATCAAAGGGATTCTAGTTGTTGTCATGGTTTTATGTAAATAGCATATCAGACTTAGAATTACGTTAACCCCAAATCTGGCTGATTTACGCGATGAAATGGCCCAAATTTATTTTCGTTTTGGCAGCGCTGGGCGTCGGTGCCTGCACGACTTATCAGGGAACACCGGCGAATCCGGTCGAGCGGTCGCTTACCTGGTTCAGTTTTCTGTCCGGCGACGACATCAGAGCGGCCTGCCGGGCCGGCGGGCCGGACCATTACCGCTTTGTCTATAATGGCCTCTACGAAGTCCAGATTCGCGCCTATGAGCTGACGCCGACCCCCGACGGGGCAGATCTCACAACGCGCGCCCGGGGCCGCAGCGGTCTCGTCAATCGGTTCTCCGTCGACAATCCGTTCGGTCCCTGGGAACTCGTCCAAAGCCGCGCGCAACTCGATAACCCGACAGCGGCGGCGATCGTTGAGGCTTATGCAGCTGCGGTCGCCTCTTCGCCGTCCTCCGCTGGCCAGCAATTCGACAGTAACGAATATTACTGGATCGTCGCAGGCTGTTCCGCCGGCAATTTTGAGCTGCATGCGTTCCTCGACCCTAAAGTCGACATCAACGCGCTTGAGTTTCCAAAACGCCTGTTGGCGCACGATCAAAGCGGCGTGCCGTTCCGTAAGGCCGAATTTGTCGAAGGTTTCGACGATGGCGTGTTTACGATCCGGATCAACCGTGCCGGGGATAATCTAACCGGCCGTTTGTAGCTTAATCGAAGCGTTGGAAAACAAGACTGCCGTCGCGGGCAATCTGTTCGACCAGCGCGAGTTCCCACTGCAGATAATCTCGCATCGCGGTTTCGACACTGCCCTCACGGTCATAGGGCTTGTATTGAACATCGTCGGTGGGACCGAGAGGGTGGGTGAGGCCGGTCTCGAGCGGGAAACCCTGGGCTTTCCAATTTCGGGTGCCGCCCGCGAGGACGGAAATCTCACTATCTGGGCGCAATGACGCAACTTCACCGGCGGCCAATGACGCCAACTGTCCGTCGCCGGAGGTAACGACAATGAGCGGTGAGGTCGGCAGGGCTGCGATTTGCGCCTCGAGCCGTGCGCGGACAGACCAGTAGGCCCCGGGAATATGGCCATCGCGATACACCAGGCTAGTGTCCATATCGATCACGGTGGCGCCGGCGTTATCGAGGAGTTCTTTCAAGGCGGCGGGCTCGGTCATATTCGGCCAGGGATCGCCATAGACCTGCGCTGCGGCGGGCTCGGCCGTGAGATCTTCGGCTATAAGACCGCCGGCCAGCACATGAACATCGCGCCATCCCATCTGGATCAGCCAAGAGGCGGTCATGACGGCCCGGATTTCGGTGTCGTCGATCAACACGATCCGGGCGTTGCGCACGCCAATATATTCGTCCGTGCCCTGCACCAGTTGGCCACCGGGCGCATTGCGCGAGCCTGCCAGGTGCGCCAGGGCGAATTCGCCGGGGGACCGGACATCGAGGATGAACAAACAATGGCCGCCGCTATCTTGCCGCCATTCGGCCAGCGTTTCGCGAGACACGTGGCGGACGTCGAACCTTTTCGCCACGCGCTGTGCCGAGGCGTGTGCTTTTTCCAATCCGACGGCCGAGGGTAGAGCTGCGACCGAGGTTGCGCCGCGGGCCACGTCGAACCCGGCCAAATGCCAGCCCATGGTGCCGTTTTCCAAAGCGGCAATTGGGTTGGGCAACCCGGCGTTGATCAACGACTGGGCGCCGATAATGCTGCGGGTACGTCCGGCGCAGTTGACCACGATCGGTATATCGGGATCGGGCGCCATGTCGTGGGCGCGGTAGACCAGTTCCGCACCGGGCGCATCGACTCCACCGGGAATACTCATACGGTGGAACTCGTCATAGGGCCGCGAATCGAGCACAATAATGGGTTCGCCGGCGTCGAGGCGCGCTTTTAATTCGCCAGCCGTAAGCCGCGGTGTGTCGTAGGCATGTTCGACATATTCGCCGAAGGCTTTGGAGGGGACATTGACGCCGCTGAATATCTCGTGGCCATCGTCGCGCCATGCGGCGAGCCCGCCTTCGAGCCGTCCGACATTGTCATAGCCCCATTTTGCCAGACGTTCGGCGGCCTTCTGTGCCAAGGTTTCACCGTCGCCGCCATCCATCAACACAATGCGTGTCTGGGCCCGGGGCACCCGATCGGCGATGCGCAGTTCCAGATGGCTCAAGGGAATACAGGTTGCGAGCAAGAGGTGGCCCTGACCGAACACACCCTGTTCCCGCACGTCGAGAAGGGATAGTTCTTCGCCATCGGTGAGCATTTTTTTCAGTCGGGCAGGGCTGATCTTCTGTGTCACGGCATGGCTCCCGGGTTAATCTGCTGGGCCGGCCCATCTTAACATCGCGATCGCCGTCTGTCCGACGCAGCCGTTCGACATTGAAAGCCTGAAAACCCGAAGAGGAAAAATTTCATGACGCTTATGAAAATCGAAGATTATCCGCCCCAGGCGCCGCGCCCCGAAGCGTCGGAGGCCTACCTCAAGGTTGTCCGTGAACTGTGCCAGGGTATCGACGGTATCGATGTGGCTTATGGCGACGATATTTATCAGCATATCGCGCTGTTCGTGCCGGAAGCGCCCAACGGTACTGTGCTGGCCTTTATCCATGGCGGCCGCTGGAGTTACGGATACAAGGAATCGGCGGCGTTCATGGCGCCGGCGTTCAACGCGGCGGGGATCACCCTGGCCAGTATCGGCCACAGGCTCTTTCCCGATCGCTACGATGCTGGGTTTGCCGATGTTTCGCGCGCCATTGCCTGGCTGGCAAACAATGTGTCGGACTATGGCGGCGACCCCCAACGCATATTCGTCAGCGGCCATTCTTCCGGCGGTCATTACGCTTCGCAACTGGCCGTAACCCACGATTGGCATGCGCGCGAGCGCGTGTCCCACGATGTTATTCGCGGATGCCTTCCCATATCGGGCGTCTATGACCTAACCCAGGAGGGCTACAAGGGCGAAGGGCGGCCGCCGTGCATCCCTGAGGGCGGTGACGGCAGAACGGAAAGTCCGGTCTTTCGGCTGCAGGAAACCCCGCCGCCATTCCTGATCACCTGGGGGAGCGACGATTATCCGTTCCTCATTCCCCAGGCCAAGACCTTCGCCGTCGCAGTCGGTGACGCCGGTAGCGACGCGGAGACCCTGGAATTACCCGGCAAAACCCATTTCACCGTCCATAATGAGGGCGCGGCGGGTGAGGGCGCCTGGACTAAGCGCGCTTTGGCCTGGATCGAGGCCCATTGAGGCGGCATTAGGTCCGCTTGCCCAAGTCGAAAACCTCAGAAATACAGCCGTTTTCAACCCTGTAAATAATTATGGTGCACTGCAATATAATTCCTTGACATCGGTCTGGGGAACCCCGATATTAGGGTCATATTGCACCGCACCATTTTAGCGGTGAGGGAATAATTATTCCGCGGATATGGCAGAAAAAGGGGCTTTAATTCTGCTGCACTGCGATAACTATGAGACGGAGAACGGACCATGACGACCGCTAAAAAGAACGGCAGCACTAAAGCGAACGAGACCTTTGAGGCCGCCGCTGCTGCACAGCAAAAGAAATTCGAAGCCGCTGCCAAAGCCGGAACTGAGGCTCTGACGCAAGGCTATGAGCAGGCCGTTTCGACGACCAAAGAACAGCTCGATAAGGTCAACGAGTTTGCCTTTCAGGGCTACCCCGAGATCGCCGACTTCAACAAAGAGAGCGTTGAAGCCGTGATCACCTCTTCCAACCTTGTCGCCAAAGGCGTTGAGGAATTGGGCCAGGAGATTGCCACCTACGCACAGCAGGCTGCCGAGAAGAACATGGCGACGGCTCAGAAGCTGTTCGCGATGAAGAGCATCCAAGACGTGCTCGATCTGCAGGCCGAGTGGGCCAAGACCGCATTCGACGGTTTCGTCGCCGAAAGCGCCAAGCTGCAGGACATGTCGGTTCAGGTCGGCACCAAGGCTTCAGAGCCGATCAGCAAGCAGGTTAACGCTGCTGTTGAGAAGTTTGCCAAACCGATCACCGCGTAATTTCCTCCCCCCCTACGCGGGCGATTGATAGCCCGGCCGGAGAAATCCGGCCGGGCTTTTTTATTGATTAACCGGTCTATGGCCTTGTCGCCGGGCGTCCCGGGCCTCACATAGGTTTGCGGATAATATTGCTATTTT